>JAFUXW010000208.1 GCA_017477035.1 Alphaproteobacteria bacterium
AGGTCCTAAACCGTTTGGCGGATATATAATGAGTCATGATTTTGTGGAGGCAGCCCTCATCAGACGCGGAGGTTGGTTTGCATGGTTGGTACCGGAATTATCCGGTAGCTATGAAGAATGCCCTCCAAGTATGTTAGACTTCACAATTAGGGATAGAAGATGGTGTCAGGGTAATATACAACACTTAAAAATTTTGTTTTCTAAGCATATTCATCCGATAAGTCGTATACATTTCACAATAGGAATTATGTCATATTTGTCTTCTCCTTTATGGTTTTCGCTTTTAATGTTTGGTATTTTGATAGCCTTGGAGCGGATTTATTTTCCTCCTGAATATTTTCCGGTTGAAGAAACATTATTTCCGAATTGGCCTATTTTCAACAAAATGGGAACTATTACATTATTTGCAATTTCAATGTTTATGCTGATTTTTCCAAAATTCCTTGGTTTGATAATATATATTAAAAATTATAAAAAGGCAGAAATAGGAGGAGTTTTCGGAGCAATAAAAAGCTTTATATTTGAAATCTTGTTTTCAGCCTTGATTGCACCGATTATGATGGTTTCTCAAACAAAAATCGTATGGGAAGTCTTTTCCGGCAAGGATTCCGGTTGGAGTACACAAAATCGTGACGGGCGAACAAATTGGAAAACTGCCTTCAACAGATATATCGGACACACGATTCTAGGAATTGCAACAACTTTACTTGTCTATTTTCAGCTTAATTCGCTTTTTTATTGGATTTTGCCGATTACCATCGGATTGATGCTATCCATTCCCCTTGCATCACTTTCATCATACGAAAATATTGGTCTTAGTCTATTAAAGCGAAAGTGGTTTGTTATTCCTGAAGAAATACATACTCCGCCAGTTGCTAATAAAGCTAAAAGAATTTATGCCGTACTCAAAAAGGATAAGAAAACAAACGGAGTGCTGGATTTGATTGATGATAATTATTTGCTTGAAATTCATACATATATGTTAAAAACAAACGGTCCGGCTCCCGAATTCGGAAAAAGTGTTAGAAATGAAGCTCTCATAAAATTACATAATTACATAAATTATGGGAAAATTCCGCAATTTACACCGGATGAAGAAATTTCAATACTTTATGATGCAGATGCCTTACATGATGCAAGTCTGTTGCACTATTTGTATAAATAAAAAAAGCATACTTTCCAAAAACGATGGCAGGCTATATATCATCACTCTGAGTATAAAACACTAAAATCTATGCTCTAATTATATAAGACATAGTCTATACCTTATGCGTTTCTATCCTGCAATAAAAAATATTTTTACGCAAGTATAAATATGGGATGTGTCCCAAAATAAGATTCTTTTTATTAAAATGTAACACACTTGTAGCACACTTTTTTAGCATCTTAAATTTTCCTAAACTTTCATTATCTTGAAATATTTAAGTGATTGATTTTACGTGTTTATGGTGTTAGATGATTTTAACTTTTTATTATTTCAAACGTGAATTAACTTATACGCTCAAAAGTGCCTAAAATAAAGGAAAAAGCCACTTGAAAGCGGCTTTTCAAAAGTTTGGTGGGCGTGAAAGGACTCGTCTTGCAAGGTGTTGCCTTGCTTCGGGCACTCGTTTTCTAAGTTCATTTATTCGCTGTCGCCTCATAAATTCACTAAGAAAACTTCGCCGCTTGCGGTAAAAACAACATTTTGAGGTTGTTTTTATCCTCCTCTTGCTTAAATTTACTTTCTTTGTTTTTTTCTATGGAAAATTTAAGCTTCGGTCACTCGTTCCCATCGGCTCGCTGAGGAAAGCTATCGCTTCCCTTGCTTGCCGGGGAACTTCGCCTCTTGCGCTGAAAAA
>JAFUXW010000209.1 GCA_017477035.1 Alphaproteobacteria bacterium
AAAGAAGAAAAAACTCTGGTTTATCGTGTATCTACCGAGCAAAAAGATGCAAAATGGTATAAGATGTTGAGGGATTATATGTCTCATTATACCTTATGTAACCAAACTCTTCGTTTTCTGATTACAGACATCAATAATGCAATGGCTGTAAAGATTATCTGCACCAATTTCAAAAGTAACGGATACAACCCGAAACTAGCCGAAGAAATGTGTCGCATTATAAAAAAAGAAAAGTGCGATAAGATGTATTACCCATTACTGTCGTCCATTGCCAAATACGGCCATACCTTCAGTGATAGCTTACATTTCATTCTGGTAAGTATTGGTGATACCATCCGTGAGCAAACATCTGTTAATCCGGAGTATGCAGAGCGTTATAAGAAAAGTGTGTATGAGTATCGTAAACAAAACGGACTGCTTAACTTCAACGGTTAGGCAGTCCGTTTTTTTACTGTGTAAATTTATACTATTCAATACGCAATATATACTCCAATGGCATCATAAAATCAGCATTTGAATATTCCTCATCAAACGTATCTCTATCCGCTATACAGTATTTTTTTTGCTCGGCATCATATATAAAATAAAAGAAATCATCTTCTCCAAGAATTAACCAATCGACTTGACTGTCAGCAAAATAAGCTATGTTAAATTCTGCAATATCCTTGAACCTATTATTATTTTTTATTTCCGCCCCGAAAACAAATACATCTTCGTTAGAAAAACCATTACAAATCTTAAGCACTTCGGCATATTCGGCAGGTAACTCCGGTAAATTATTTTGCTTTAATTTAATATTGCAAATTTTGATTTGCGCATCGCTTGCCGGCTCATTACAACCGACCTGCTCTTTAATTCTCTCCATATCTTGCATCATATCTTCCTCTGTTTTTCCAATCTTGACGTAACTTATAAGGATTCTTTGCATCGTTAGAATATGACTGACCGCCGTTTCCACTTCTGCGATATGGATTATTCTCTGCTCTTTTCTTGATTTCTTCTTTTTCAGGTAATCCTAAATGCTTCCGGTCATAAATCATATTATGAAAACCTAGCATACAACGCACCCCTTCCGGTGGTTGAATGCGATAGCGATCTTTCTTTTTTGATTCTTTAAATTCTTTAAAAGATTTCGTCTTAAACCCTATCTTTTCCAATGCATGCATTGCTTCATGCTGAGGATAGGTTACAATAAAGCACATATTTTCATAATCATTCACATTATACCATTTTTTTCCTTGTAATTTCATAGTATCTGCATCTTTAACATTAACTATATGATGAACATTAATAACCGGTTGGTTTGCCCATTCCTCCTTCCATACCGATTGTCCGTTCTTTTTATATTTTTTAACATCGGTAATACCTATTTTCATCGCATCAACAAGTGCTTCTACATAATCTTTTCTGATTCCTGGCATTGCCAACAAACCAGCTCTGAATTCTTCTTCATTTTCTGAGATAAAACGCTTTGTATTGCGAGCTTTATGACTTTCTTTCATAAACTTTACGTACTTTTGTTCAGGATACTTACGAAGAGCTTGATCTAAAATATAGCAATAATCATGAACTCTTAACTTTGGTAATTCTTCTGGAGGGATTCCTTTTTTTGCCAACCCTTCACGAAGTTTATCTTCAAGCTCCGCAAACTCCGGTATTTGTTTAAAAACCTCCCATTTACTACCTTCGAATATATAATCTTCCGGTTTTATTATGCCTTTATATTCCGATTTCCCTTTGATAATATCATCGCTAGGCGATAGTGCTTCCAAAGGAGGTAAAGTGCCAGTAAAAGCCATTCTCGCTACTGCGCTTTGAGTAAGTGTAAACTCTTGTGTGTCAGGAGGATAGTGATATAGCTGCAAATTATGTTTTTCCAATGTTTTAGCTAGCTCTTGCTCATTTGCTGCG
>JAFUXW010000210.1 GCA_017477035.1 Alphaproteobacteria bacterium
ATTTCATCAATTTTTTGCTCCAACTCTCGGGTGGCTGAAAATATGGACAGTTTTATATTAAACATTTTAATCTCCCTTGATATATTTATTTTTGTAAAGGTAAAAGCAATAAAAATTTGTTAAGATTATGAGGTTTTGTTAAAAAAATGTTTTTATACTTGCGAAAAGGAAAAAAAAAGATTATGTTTAGCTTGTTTGAACATTAATTATTTGAGGAAATAAAATATGAAAAATTTTTCAATCATTCTTTCAACGGTTGCTATTATTTTAGCAACAGTTGCAATTGTTTCAGTTTTTAAAGTTAAATCTCCGGTTGTTACAGCTGCTCCTATGGCTGTTGCTGATGGTGTTGTGTCTCAATCTGATTTGGCGAGCGTTTTGAGCCAAAATCCGAAGATTGTTGCTGATGCTTTGCAAGCTTATGAGCAACAACAACGTGAAGCTCAAGAGAAGGCTGCAGCAGAATTACTCGCCAAGTATGCAGGTGAAATAAGCAGTGAGGCAAATGTTCCGTTTATCGGTCCGAAAGATGCTAAAGTTACGGTTACCGAATTCTTTGATTTCTCTTGTGGTTATTGCAAGAGGTTATCTCCGGAAATCGAAAAGATTATTGCAGACAATGCTGATGTTAAGTTTGTATTCAAACCATTGACTTTCGTTTCTCCGGTTTCTAGCTATCAAGCTAAAGCAGGCTTTGCTGCATTTAATCAAGGTAAATTTTTAGAATTCTATAAAGCTGTTATGGAAGGCGATGCCAGCAGTGAAGAATTAGTTGATGAAATTGCCAAGAATGCAGGCATTGATTTTGATAAGTATAAAGCAGATGTTGCATCTGATGAAGTAAGTAAGCGTATAAGTGATGTTGCTGCTTTTGCTCAAAAGATTCAAGTTAATGGCGTTCCTGCGGTATTTATTAATGGTAAACAGGCTCATGGAAGAAGTGCTGCTGAATTACAAGCAGATATTGATGCCGCTAAATAATTCGCTTGAAATGTTGAGCATAAAAAAACGGTCCTTAATAAAGGGCCGTTTTTTTATGGTAAGATAATGTTTTATTTACCACTTAGAATGGCATTGAACAATTCATGTATGCTTGGTATGTGATTATTAGCATACAGCGGATCACTGGCAAAACGATATACATTATGTCCGGCAAATGCCAAATTATTTTGAATATCTCCACCATGCCCTATCTCCATCAATGTGTGATGAATACAATAAGTTCGCGGATCAGGTATCTTGCCTGTTGAACCGGTGGCACGCGACCAACCTGAAAATTGGCATTGTGATAAACAACCGACACATTCGGCACGTTGCCTTTGTATATCAGTCCATTCATCAGGGGTTAGAAATACCAATGTTTGATCCGGCGTTTCCTTTATCATAGAGTATCCCAAATGACGCTGTTGCTCTACTTTGCTCTTATCTTCCGGCCTGATATAAACAGCTTTAATCGGTGAAATAGGTAATAAAAAAGACATTTCCGTGTCAGCTTTTTCGCTGTATGGAATTTCGGCTTTTTTACGACGGATTAAATTGCTTAAAAATTTATTTTTTATGGCCGAAGAAAAGAATCCTGTCGGACTGAACTTTTGTAAAATAACATCACCTTTGTGAGTATGCAGCATCAACATCTTCCAAGCATCGCTGATAGGACTCTCTTTTGTAATCATTGGGCGAGTACCGAATTGAAATGCAACTTGTCCCAATTCCGGATTGTTTATATAATCTTGCCAATCGCTTAAACTCCATACACCGCCGGCGATAATAATAGGTAAATCCGGCAATCCTAATTCAATTAAAACCTTACGTAAAGCAACTAAACGTTCATAAGGTCTTTCCGGTTGTAAAGGGTTTTCTGCATTAGATAAACCATTGTGACCTCCGGCCAACCACGGGTCTTCATATACTACACCACCCAAGTATTGTGCATAATTGCGAAATGACCGTTTCCATAAAATATTCATAGCACGTGCTGAAGATATTATAGGGTAATAATATACATTATGTGCAGAGGCAATAGCTCCTAAATTATAAGGAAGTCCTGCACCGCAAGTCACGCCGTGAATAAGTCCTTTGGCTCCGTCTAAAACACGAGTGATAACTTCTTCGGAATCGGCCATTTCCCAAAGCATATTTATATGAATGCGTCCGTTATTACCGGCAATGTCATGGGCTATTTGAGCTTGAGAAATACCTCCGCGAATGGCATACTCAACCATTTCTCTATGTCTTTTGGCTCGGATTTTCTCATGAAATATTTCTGGTATGATTGCTCCTGAAAGCGATATTTCAGTCGGACTAACCATTGATATTGTTCCGACACCTCCTTCTTTTGCCCAATAACCGGAGCTTTTTCCATCGGTTCCGTTAATTCCCTTACCGCCCTCAATTAAGGGATATACTTCTGCGCCAGAAATGTTTATTTTATTAATTGTTTTCATTGTTTATGCCTCATTTTTTTTCTTTCAAGGTAACATATAATCACATTTGATAAAAATTAAAAGTAGGCACTTTTTTGCACCATAGTTGCTTTGAGGATACTAATAGAGGAATTTTAGTCGGATAAATTAAACCATTCAAATGGTATTCCGTTAAGGCGTAAAAAGGCAATAAATAAGCAAAAATATGCAAAAATCCTGAGCATACTTAATATGTTTTGTTGTTTTTCATTGCTTATAACAGAGGCAACAATATTGAGTAACTGATTGATACAGGCTATACCAATGGCAATCATAAAAAATTGTGCAAAAATACCGGCTTCAATAAGATTATTTTTAAAAATTCCCGCTAACTTATATAAAAATGTAAAAAATATCAAGTAAGAAGCAAGGATTGCATAAGAAAAGTAGGCTTTTATATGATTTCGTTGCTCTTTTTTCTTTTGTTTTTCGTTAAAATCTTCATTTTTTAACTTTTGAATATCTACGCCTCTCACAGTTTGCGGTTTTTCCTGCTGTTTTTTATATCCGTCAAGTTGGATTTTTAATTTTTCTTCTATCATACATAAACCGCACCCTTTAGGGGTAAAATAAAC
>JAFUXW010000211.1 GCA_017477035.1 Alphaproteobacteria bacterium
AAATCCAGCATTTTGGATAGTTATATTGACTATCTGAAACAACAAGGGATTGAACCTACCCACATCATCAAAATGAACTTTGAAGACTTGATTTATGATGATATGGACTACAAAAAATTGAATCAAACCATATTGGATAAATTGCCGAATGATAAGCAAAAGGTTTATATAATTCTTGATGAAATCCAACGTATTGCTTCGTGGGAAAAAGTGGTTAATTCGCTACACTTAAATCCTTTGTTTGACTTATATTTGACTGGTTCTAATGCTTATTTTTTGTCATCGGAGTTATCAACTTTTCTCTCTGGAAGGTATGTTGAAATTAAGATGTTGCCATTATCATTCAAAGAATTTCTGACATTCTACAACTTCTCTGCCGACACGCCGATGGATAAAAAATTTGCGAACTATATGCGGTTTGGCGGTATGCCAGCCTTAAAGGATTATAATTTTGATGAGAAGCAGAGCCGTGATACGCTTGATAGCATTTATAATACCGTGATAGTCAAAGATGTATTGAGTCGAAGCGCAATAAAAGATGTATCCGTGCTGGAACGATTAACCAGATTTATGGCAGACAATATCGGAAATATGACATCAATCAATAAAATTACCAATTATTTGGTAAGCGAAAAGAGTTTATCCTCACCGAATAATAAATTGATTGAAGTATATACCACATCTTTGGAGAATGCTTTTATATTCTATCCGGTTAAAAGATATGACATTAAAGGCAAAGAGTTCTTAAAAAGTTTGAATAAGTTTTACATTGTTGATAGCGGTTTAAGAACTTATCTTTTAGGTAGAGTTCGGGATACGGGCAGAATACTGGAAAATATTGTATATTTTGAATTGCTGCGTCGCGGCTATAATGTATCGGTTGGTAAAATCGGTGATATGGAAATTGATTTTATCGCTACGCGAGGCGAAGAAAAGGTTTATATTCAGGTATCCGATGAACTAACCAATACTGAAACCAGAGAACGAGAGTTGGCTTCATTACAAGCCATTAGGGATAGTTTTGAAAAGATAATCCTGACGATGGACTATATCCACACAGGAACAACCGAAGATGGCATCAAGGTTATTCATCTTATAGATTGGTTGCTTGAAAATTAAGTCTTCCTCTTACATACCGTATCTGCTCTTTAACCGCCACAACTTCATTGCGATGAGCTTGTAAAAGTTGCGTCACTGTCCACGACGCGCAGCCAAGCCTAAATTGCCTGTGATTTTGCATCGTAAGTCGTTGATTTTATTCTTAAGGTGAAGGACCAAGCAGTTCGGAATCGTATCAGGAGCCACACGCTTATGGCGTATGGCGAAGTGGCAAGATCATAAGTCTATTCACCCGATACTTCCAGATTAAATAGTCAAATTGGAGATAAGTTGCATTTTGGGAGAAGAACACACTAATAAGCTGTTTTATCTAAAACGAGATTTCCGTTGAGGCAGTGTCCGTCGTTGCGGTTGACGACGTCCCCTCGTTTGAGTTTTTTGTCTTGCCGTATTATTATCGTGTACCTTTTTATACTCCAATGTATCGGAGAAATTCATTCCGAAATGGCAATTATTAATGCTGTCACAAATCATTTCCAATTTGCTTTGTGAAAAATTCATATTGTTCAAATCTGATGCTTTAAATGCTCCATAGTGAGCTCCTATGTGAGCCTCATCTAAATCGATTGACGTTGGCCCCACTCCATTAAGTTGAATTTCTCCGGTAAACACCTTTATTCTAAAGGCTACACGTTTTTGCAAAGCAGGAATAAT
>JAFUXW010000212.1 GCA_017477035.1 Alphaproteobacteria bacterium
TTACACAAAAAGACTAGACAAAATATAAAATACGTGATATTATATACACAGAAAATTGTTATGTAGCTGATAAGGAGTATCCGTTATGGGCGTGGATAGTGTTGAAGAGAATTCTGTGGATTTAAACAAGACGCTGAAAACTTTTATGGCGCTTAATGAGCGTGCTTTGGCTATTTTTGGAAAAAAAGCGGCAGAGAAACTTTATGCTCATAGTTGGCAAGAGGTGAATGCAGCTTTTGAAGATTTGCTTAATCAAACAGAAAATGAAACATTGAAAGCAAATATGAAAAAACGCTTTGAGAGCTTACAAAAAGAAAATTTTGCTCAAAATACCATTGAAACGGAAAAAGACGCTGGGATTTCGACTCCTGAAGATACTGTTAAAGAAATACCGGTAAGTTCTACGGAAAAGAATGTTGAGGAAATTAAGCGACCGGAAAAATCTCTACCAGAAACAGATAAAAAAGAATCTCAAAATATTCATGAGGCTCCGGTTGTGGATAGCAAATCTTTAGTAAAGCAAACCCAAAATAGTAATAAAGATGAAGTTAAACTTAAAGAGATAACAACTGAAGTGAATGACTACATTTATGGTAAAAATTCTCGGTATTCATCTAAAATTACGGATTTTGCCAAAGATAAAAATAATGCGTTGAGAATATTAAGTCACCTGAGTGCAGAGTTTGCCCGTCACCCTAAAAGAGAAGAAGCAAAAATAAAACTCGGCAATTTAACAAAATTGGCAATTGTGGTAGGGGCGAAAAATATTGCAGATGACGATTTGAAAAAAGCATTGGGCGGTTTGTTGCACGCAGTTTCTCAACGTTGTCAAAAAGATTTCATAAAATTTGAAACCCAAAAAGAAGATTTTAAAGATAATTTTGTTGTGTATTTGTCATCCAGTAAGAACGAAGAAATGGCAGAGTTTTTACATAATATATATGAAGAACACGCAAAAGGATTATACGGTAAGTTAGATGATAATTTTAAGCCGAAATATCAAAAATGGATAAATGATTTTTCGGAAAAACTTGAAAAAAAACAAGCAAAAGTTAGCACTGATGCTATCGAAAAAAGTAATAGAGATAAAAATAACGAAGGAGATACGACAATGGCTGATGAGAATAATGGTACACCAAAAACGGAAGAAACTGCTTTTACCCCTTCTGATATTCAAAAAGCTGCTTGCGAGTATGCCGGAATTAAGGATGTTACCAAGTTTAAGAGTAGTGAAGAACTTATTTCAGCAGTTGAAGCCGCAGGTTTCAAAATAAACGGAAACCAGATATTGAAAATAGATGGTGGTGAAGTTGTTAAAGAAATTAATGAAGAGAAAAAAAATGATGTCAATTCGGATAATCCTACCGAAGAGAGAAAAGAAAATAAAGTAATAACTGTTGACGGTGAGAAAAAAGAAGAACAAAAAACCAATGAAGAAGCCCCTGAACTTGCTGATTGGATAAAGAAAAAAATCCAAGATTATCAGAATATGGCTGAGGGTAAAATTGAAGACACTCCTAAACTTGATGGGTATAAGCACGATGAAACCATTAAGGATGGATTTGCCGCTGATTTTAACGGCGGACATATTCATTATACAGCTCCGGATAATGTAATCGTATCCAAAGAATCTGGTTTAATTGTTTTTGAAACATTGGTAACTGAACCTGATAATAAAGGAAGACCGGTTAATTTCGGACCTAATTTGGATCACGAGCAAGCCGTTAAATTGATGGCCGCTTGCTTGCTTCACGATAATCCTATTGGAGAAAATGCTCCTAAATTATCGGTTGAGGATTTAAAGGCTATTGAAGCAGAACTAAAAGATCGTCCTGAAGATTTGAAGAAGTTTCAAGAAAAAGCTGCAGCATATGTTCAGACGCAACAAAACACAGACGCTAACGAAAGTCAACCGAATGCTTTTGACGATGAAACCAAAAAACAAGTAAAAGAAGCTCTGGAACATCAATATAAGTTATCTGCCTTAGAGGCTAAGGGAGTAGTTGAAAAAGACGATAATAAAAAAATAGTCTTTGGTGACGACGGAAATCCTAAAAAATCGGCTTTGGCAGATCAGAAAGATTATGATGAATATATTGAACTCAGAAATAAAACCATAAAAGTTGATGATAAGGAAATCGGAGAAAAAGAATTTTTAGCCCAAAAATTCGTGGAAAATCCGGGAGAAGTCAGAGAACTTGTCAATACCATTGTAAATGATATGCATAAAGAAAAAATAAATGCTCTCAGAGATAAAATGGCTAAAACCGCGGTTGGTGACTCTAATCAACTGGCAGAACATGATAAGAGAATCCTTGCTTTAAGCGGCAGACTTAAGGAAGGTGATAATGTTACTAAGAACGGTGAAAAACAAGAAGTAAAAGCTTTAGAAGGAGAAGCGAAGGAAAGATTCGAAGCCCGCAATAAAGATGCCATTGCCAGAGCAATGGAAAACTATAAATCTAACACCAAATAATTATAAAGGAGGACCGCTATGGCAGATTTTAGCGACAGTTTTATGGAATATCTGAAGATTTACAATTCGTCAGATTATGCAAAAGTAGAATCTGGTAATTTAAAACCTGAGGAACTTGCCAGTATTTATAACGCGAATATTGCCAAGTATGAAGTCTGGGAGAGTATTCCAGCTACCATTCGTAATCGTTATCCGGGGCAACCGGTTCCGCAAGATGTTTGGGAAGCTGCACAGCGGGGTGAAATTTATACTTTGCGTGAAATGGAATATAATCCTGACATTAAACAAGTATCGGAAGCTCGTGAAAAAGCTGCTCAGGATTATGGTATGCCTACCGATATTACTTCAGATTTGGCGGCGGCAACATTTATTACTGCAATTGCAGCAGGATATGCCTTGGAATCTTGTCATCAATTGGCTTTGCATCGTCAACAGCGTGAAAATATGTTGAAGAATAAACCGGAAAATATGACTGATGAAGAAAAA
>JAFUXW010000213.1 GCA_017477035.1 Alphaproteobacteria bacterium
CGTAATTTAACAGCTTGCGAAATAGTTAGTCAATTTATGGTAGCTCGGGATACGTACAACGAATGGCCAAGTCCGACTAACGAAATCAGGTATCTTTCCAATATCGTGGTAATGGGAATGGGGGAACCGCTGCATAATATGGAAAATACCATAAAAGCACTTAATATATTAACAGATGGCGATGGAATAGCAATATCAAGACGACGGGTGACAATGTCTACTTCAGGTATTGCTCCGCACATTGTTGATGCTCTTGAGGCTACCGGAGTTCGTTTAGCGGTTTCTTTGCATGCTCCAAATAACTTACTTCGTTCACAAATTATGCCGATTAACAATCGCTATCCTTTGGAAGATGTGCTATCTGCTTGTCGCGAGTATCAAGAAAAAGATGGAAGTCGTTATATCACCTTTGAATATCTATTACTGGATGGTATTAACGATTCAATTAATTGTGCGCGTGAATTAATTGAATTAATGAAAAAGTATCAATTACGAGCAAGTTTTAATTTGATTCCGTTTAATCCATGGCCTGGATGCAATTTTAAACCGAGTTCAAATACTCAAATAAGCAAATTTGCACGAGAACTGGAAAATGCCGGTTTTGCGGCTCCGGTGCGGGTTGCCAGAGGACAAGATATATTAGCGGCTTGCGGTCAGCTTAAATCTAAAAAAGATGCGGAAGATAAGCTGGTTAAATAAGACCGATTTTTTGAGCTGTCACTACAGCTTGAGTGCGATTGTTAACGTGCAATGAGCGCAACAGTGCATTTATGTGCAACTTAACGGTAGATTCTGAGACCCCCATATCATAAGCTATTTGTTTATTGGATTTTCCCTGCGCTATTAAATCTAAAACTTGTGATTGTCGTGCCGTAAGAATTTTTATACCGGTACTTTTTCCACTGATATTGTTTGTAATACTATTGTCAATTAAATTCGGTGGAACATAAGTTCCTCCGTCAATGATAAGCTTGAAAGCATTGTTGAATACTTTTATTTCCGAGCGTTTAGGAATATACCCTTTAACTCCTGTTGCAAGAATTGTGCGGATTGTGCGTGGGTCTTCAGAAGCAGAAACCACTATTATCTTGGTTTGCGGAGCTATTTCTCGTATTTGTTTTATACTTTCTAACCAAGGCATATCCTGCATTTCTACATCAAGAATCAGAATATCAAAGCTATTACCTGATTTAATAATTTTAAAAATTTGCGAATAACCTGATGCTTGTGAAATTGCCGCTTCAGGAGCTATTTGCTCTATACGCAAAGCTAAACCGTCGCGAAACAAAGCGTGGTCGTCCGCAATTAAAATTTTCATTACTACCTCCTTTATATTCAAATCCTCATAATCGGTATCATATATATATGCAAATGCCGACATTTAAAGGTGTTGAAGAGAATAGTCCGTATATTTATTTTTTAGGTAGTTCAATATAGTTAACACCGGCTTCTTTAAACATTTCAGCCGAATAGCGAAGTTTGTCGCGCCAAGTATTTTTAGGATCATTTATGTCCGTTTTATATTCATAAGTTACAACATTTTTAATACCGGCTTGAATAATTGCTCTGGCACAATCGGTACACGGGGTAAGAGTGCAATAGATTGTGCAACCTTTCAGAGATGTACCGGTCAAGCAAGCATTATAAACAGCGTTTCGTTCAGCATGTTCAAAAAAGTCATATTTAGTAGGTCTTTCCATACGTTCCGGAATATCGTCTTGCACTCCACGCACCAAACCGTTATATCCTGTTGCTCTTATCTCCTTATCCGGACCTACGACAATAGCTCCTGTTTTGGTTGATGGGTCTTTAGACCATGTGGAAATCAATTCAGCTAATTGTAAAAAACGATAATTCCATTTTTCCGTAAACATAAGAACCTCCATTATAAGTTGCAAAACAACTATATCAGAAAAAAAATTTTTTTCAATAACGTTTTTTTATTGACATTTTTGTCTGCTTGCTTTTAACGATTATTTTCGAAACACTTGCAATTATTATTAGAAGTTGGAAGTATGTGGTGTAAAGGAGGGCGTAAATAGACGCTCTTCTTTATTATGTGCAAAAAAATATAATAAATTAAAAAAAATCTTTACATTTAGAAGTGTGTATGTTATATACAGGTCATATCTGATGCGTAATCATGTATTGGGGTTATAGCTCAGCTGGGCGCGAGGATAAAAACAACCTCTAAAAGTTGTTTTTACCGCAAGCGGCGGAGTTTTCTTAATAAGCAAAGGAAGCGAGAGCGACGAGTGCGAATTTAGAAAACGAGTGACCGAAGCGACCGACGGGAGCAAGAAGCGCTTGAATGGCGCGTTATATATGAATGTATTGGGGTTATAGCTCAGCTGGGAGAGCGCTTGAATGGCATTCAAGAGGTCAGGAGTTCGATCCTCCTTAGCTCCACCATTGAAAAGCGAAAGCAGGGTTTATCCCTGCTTTTTGCTTTTTAATAGCTTAGTTATGGTATCAAAGCGACGACCGTAGGTCGTTGGCCGGAGGAACAAAAACAACCTCAAAATGTTGTTTTTGGACGACGGGCGAAGGTTGCTTTTGAGCCAGCAAGCGATAGCGACGCACAGCGAAAAAATCGCAACCGAGTGTCCAAAGTTTAAGTTTTCAAATTTAAAAATAATGAAAGTAAACTTAAACAAGACAATTTTCCTTATCTTTATATAATAAATTTATCAATATTCTTTATCTATATTTTCTTATAATGCAATATATTGATTTTACATTATTTAAATCAATTTTATAATATTTTTATTATTTAGTTATTGACTTTAAATAATTTTTATCTTATAAATGTATTTCTAAAATAAATTTATTTTTAGTTGCAATAAATGATAAAGGAGAATAATATGGCAAATGAAATAAGAAAAACACTGGGGCGTAATATGCGTTTTGCACAAATGA
>JAFUXW010000214.1 GCA_017477035.1 Alphaproteobacteria bacterium
ATGCCGCATTGGTGGCGGCTGCAACCATGTCTGACAGATATATTTCAGATCGTTTTTTGCCGGATAAGGCAATTGATTTGGTAGACGAGGCCGCCAGTAAATTGAAAATGGCTATGGATTCTAAACCGGAAGAACTTGATAAGCTCGACAGAAAATTGATTCAGCTCAAAATAGAAAGAGAAGCTTTACGCAAAGAAACGGATTCGTCTTCAATTGATCGCTTGCAAAAGTTAGAAGTTCAAATCACTGATTTGGAGAAAAAATCTGCTGAACAAACAGAAGAATGGAATGCACATAAAAGTAATTTAACTCAGGCAAATAATTTGCGTGAAAAAATTGATGCGGCCAAAATAGAAGCGGAAAAAGCTCTGCGTGGCGGTAAATTTGAATTAGCCGGTAAATTGCAATACAAAGAGATTCCGGAATTGGAAAAACAGTTACACGCATTGCAAGAGCAAAACAACGGTAAAAGTTCTGTCGAGACTGTAACTCCTGATATGATAGCTTCGGTTGTTTCAAAATGGACCGGAATTCCGGTTGATAAATTGGTTGGCAGTGAACGTGAAAAATTACTGAATTTGGAAAAAAATCTTGCTCTTCGTGTAGTTGGGCAGGATAGTGCGATAGAGGCGGTTTCTAATGCGGTGCGTCGTTCACGTTCCGGTTTAAAAGATCCGAAACGCCCGATAGGCTCCTTTTTGTTTTTAGGTCCGACCGGTGTCGGTAAAACAGAGTTGGCAAAGGCTTTAGCAGAATTCTTGTTTGATGAGGAAAATGCATATATTCGTATTGATATGTCAGAATATATGGAGAAGCACGCCGTTGCCCGTTTAATTGGTGCTCCTCCAGGGTATGTCGGTTATGACGAAGGCGGAGTTTTAACAGAAGCAGTGCGTCGTCGCCCATATCAGGTGATTTTGTTTGATGAGGTTGAAAAAGCACATCCCGATGTATTCAATTTGTTATTACAAGTTCTGGACGAAGGACACTTAACAGATGGTAAAGGTCGCACTGTTGATTTCAAAAATACGTTTATTATTTTAACTTCAAATTTAATTACCGATAATAATAAAGACCAAGATTTTATGCAGATACTGCGTGGCTTTTTTAAACCGGAATTTTTAAACAGACTTGATGAAATTTTGGTATTTAATTCGTTGCGCAAAGAAAATATTCGCCAAATAGTCGATATTCAAATAGGGCTGTTACAGAAACGTTTGGATGAACGTCATATCAGGTTGATGTTGACTGATAAAGCGAAAGATTGGTTTGCTGAAAACGGATACAGTCCAGAATTTGGGGCGCGTCCTTTAAAAAGATTGATTGTGCGAGAAATCGAAAACCCATTATCAATAATGTTGTTAGATGGTGAAATTAAAGATGGTGATACCGCACAAATTGATACTGATGATAATGGTATAACAATAAAGAAACAGGTAAAGTTTTAAATTGTGAATATTCATAAAGTATAAAAAGGCATTTGAAGCTTAGAAACTTCAGATGCCTTTTGTTGCAATGTGTATCAGCAGTAATGCCAACGGTAATAACTGATGACGTTTCCCAGCCAACGGATGACGTGCGGGATTGCCCAAATATAGCACAGCACGCTACCGATACAGCCAAACAGGGCAAAAGAGTTCAGCACTGTTTGGTGATATTTTACCAGACTCGGGGCATTGGCGGTGAAGAAACCGCAGAAGAAAATGAGCGCCGAGATGAAACACATACCGATACCAGCGTATAATACGCTTTCCCATTTAAATACTTTTTTCATAATTATTTAAATTAAATTTATAAATTCAAAGTTATTTTACAAAATTTTTATATTTTGTCAATAAAAATTTAACCTGATTTTTTGTTGTCAGTCAATGTATCTCCAAATGCAATCCATATTTATATATGATAGTAAATGAGATTTTGTCTGATTAATCGGTTGTGCCCGTTCATCTCAGAAATACTCCTGTGTAGCATCCTTGTGTAGCACATCGGATTTTGGCACTTTTGAGAAAAATCTCAAAAAAAATCTCCCAACTTTCAATAAGTTGAGAGAATATTGGCAGGGGCAGAAAGATTACTTCGCTTCGCTACGTTCACTGCGTTCGTTCGCTTTCGCTCACCGGCACACACCCGTGTGCCTCTCATTTGTAGTCGAACTCTCTTGCCGAGTTCGAACCTTTGCCCCACTCAAAAACAAAAAAACCTCCCTTTTGGGAGGCTTTTGTTTTTGGCAGGGGCAGAAAGATTATTCCGCTTCGCTCCATTCACTGCATTCGGTCGCTGTCGCTCACCGGCGC
>JAFUXW010000215.1 GCA_017477035.1 Alphaproteobacteria bacterium
ATAAATCTCCGGCAATTTTTGATATTACCAAACTCACTTGGATGAACGGATGTTACATCCGCAATCTCTCGCCGGAAGAATTTCACAAGTTAGCTGAATCATATTATTCTAATATCAAAAAAGATATTAATTTCAAAGCGCTAAGCAATGTTCTTCAACCTAGAATTGAAACATTAAAACAAATTGAAAGCGAAACCGATTTCTTTATTGAGGTTCCTGAATACGACTTGGCTCTTTATGAAAATAAAAAAATGAAGACTAATCCGGAAATTGCCGCTAAAGCCTTGAATTTGGTGTTGCCGGTGTTGGAAAACACTACCGAATGGACCAATGAAAATCTTTTTGAAACCCTTAAAAATGTAGCAGTTGCCAATGAAATGAAAAACGGTCAAATACTATATCCTGTGAGAATTGCTTTATCCGGAAAAGAAACTACTCCAGGTGGAGCTACCGAATTGGCATTTATTTTAGGTAAGAACGAAACGCTGGCACGCATTAATGCTGCTATTGATAAATTGTCCTGAGATGAGTAAATCAAGCGATTTGTTTTGGCAAGGAGTATTAAAATATATCACCATCGGAGTTTTGGTGTTTTTATTCTTTTACCCAGCTTATATGTATCGCCTGATTTATCCGTATATTTTCGCCAAACCGGTTGCCGGTAAGTTACAGATTTCAAATCAAGACTATTTCAGCGACTTAAACAATCCACAGGATATACCTGTCAAGGCATCTAAAATGACTTTCATTGTTTCACCTAAGGTTAGATATGCGGTAACCGGTAAAGTTGCTTATGTTGAACGTTATTCTACTTTGTGGGAAAAGTTTGCTCACGGCCACGATCTGTCGCACAGTATTTATAATGATTTATCTCCGCTTGATTTGACTTTAGTATACGGTTCCCTTGCCAACAAAGATAAATATAGTTTAATTAACTTTGACCATGAATATCGCACTGCTAAACTTACTTACCCTCGAAATGCGATAAGCCATAATGATTTGATTAATTATCTGAATAACTATCATATAATTCCTGCAAACAAACGTATTCGACATGCTCTTGATACCATATTAACCGATGATACAATTTATATTGAAGGTTATCTATCAGATGTAACAGCAATCGAAGAACCTCGTTTTATCCTCAAAACCGGATTAAGACATAATCAGTGGCACGAAGAACTATACGGCGGAAATTATGCACCTATGTGTTTTGTGCTATACACCACCAAAATAATTATAAACCATCGGGTTTATGAATAATTATTAAAGTATAACTTTATTTAATTTGCACAGTATTTTGTTTTTATTGGAAATATTTACACATTCTGCAGCTAGTATTCCTTGCGCTACACCACACCAATTTTATTGAATTTTAAGTAATTTTTCCTACAGTTTAACGCCGACAGTTAAAATATTTTGATTAGCAATACGCTCGTAATTAACTTCGTGCATCATTTTTTTAACCATAAATATACCTAAACCGCCTATATCACGTTCTTCTGCCGAACAAGTTATATCTGGTTCATCTTTTTCCAAAGGATTATACGGCACACCGTTATCTATAAAGCGCAACAAATATTTACCATAAGCAATAGTTGAACGAATGCGCACCATTCCGCCGTCCTTGTATGCATATTGAGCAATATTTGAAAAAATCTCCTCACAGGCAACCATTATTTTTGACTGTCCTTCAGCCGAAACATTTTTACTCTCCATATCGTGGGTAATCACTTGTAAAACATTATTTATGGAAGATATTTCAGCATTAACTACCAATAAATCTTTTTCTACACCACAATAAAGCAATTCCAACATGGTTATATCATCTGACTGCTCTGCTCCGGCAATAAAATCTCTCATATCTCTTTGCACCAATGAAATAGTATGACGCGGAGATTGCATATCTTGTTTAAGAATCCCTCCTATACGTTCTTCTCCATAAAATTCACCGTTTTTGTTTTGCGCTTCACTCACACCATCTGTATATAGAAACAAACGTTGCCCTTTTTCCATCTGTAGTTGCTCTGAAACGTATGATATATTATCTAAACCTCCCAAAACCATATTACATTTCACATTCATAAGATGATAGCCACTCTCATCAAAAATAAAAGGAGGATTATGACCGGCATTAACATATTCCAAAATTCCGGTTTTCAAATCCAGCACAGCTAAAAATGCAGTCACAAACATATTGGTGAGATTGCCATTGCACAGCTCTTTATTTACCAAGGTAAATATCTTTGATACTCCTATTCCTGATTTTGCAGTGTTTTTTATCAATGCCTTTGCTGTCATCATATACAATGCAGCCGGAATCCCCTTGCCTGATACATCAGCCACTACAACCGCAAATTTATTTTCATTTATAAAGAAAAAATCATAAAAATCACCGCCGATGGAACGTGCCGGTTTCATAAATGCAGAAACTTCAAAAGCACTGTGACTCGGAAAATCAACCGGCAACGCCGACTGCTGAATATTTTTAGCAATTTCTAATTCGCTTTGATTCTTTTGAGCATCAATTGCTGCTTTTTTTACCATTTCAATGTGTGAAAGCAAATTATCGCGCATTTTATGGAAAGCTGAAGTCATAACCCCGATTTCATCATCAGATGTGCTGTTTGGAAGTGTAGCCGTAAAATCACCATTACCATATTGCAGAGCAATTTTGCTTAAATCAAGCAGAGGTTTTGTTGAACGATGACAAATCCAACTGATAAAAATGAACAAAATCAGCAAAAAAGCCAACATTGCACCAACAGCTTTAATATGAAATTCTTTAAACGGAAGGAAAAATTCTTCTTGTGAAAATACCAGACACATTCCCCAATTTAGATCTGGTATCGGAGCAAAAAAGAAAATCACAGGCTTTCCGTATACAGATGATGCATTCATCTTTATATTTCCGGAAACACCATCTTTTATCTTAAATCCGGCAACATTCAACTCCGGCGAATTATACATTTTTGCCAAGTCATAAATTGTCTTTTTTAATTCTATGTTCGGATCCGGATGCGATACATAAAGGCCATCATGCGAAAGCAAAAGCGACTGACCGAATTTTTCAGATGTTCCACTATTTATTTCTGTTTTCAATTTGTGTAAATCCATTGAAACAGCTACTAATCCGTTATATTCACCAGAGCCAGAAAATTTAAAAGGCAACAAATTTGTTGCAACCCAAGGCTTTGTATCTCTTTCATTATCTATGTATGGTTCCGACCAGAAAAATTTTTCTTTTTTCGGAACTTTGGAGAACCATGGATAAATTTTGTAAAAATTATCGATTTTTTTCTGCTTAAAAATAAATTCTCCGCCTACAATTTCCCCTGAATAAAGAATACCTGATTTAACATTACCATCAGGAAAAACATATATCCATGCGTGAGAAGTATCGGATTCATCATAATTAAGCGTTTTAAGTGCAGATTGCAACAGATGACGAAACAAATCAACATCTGTAGTTTTAAGTTCTTTCAAAGTGTTTTTAATGGTTAAAGCCGCATCTTGAGTTTCCCATACCACCGCAGTTATATTTTTGATTTCATTATTAAGACGAAAACGAGCAAATTCATCTACACGTTGTTTAATCTGCGGCAGATAATATTGAGCTGTAAAAAACAACAACCCCACACCACAGACAAAAACGCTGGTGAGGATACTGATACTCAATCTGAAAGTCAGCGATTGTGTGCTAAACCATTTCTTCCACCAAGAAAGCATTATTCAATATCCATAATTCCGGTAAATCCTACGATATTAAACACTTCTTTTACCGATGGTTCAACATTAAC
>JAFUXW010000028.1 GCA_017477035.1 Alphaproteobacteria bacterium
CACCAAATTGTCAGCTCCGACAATACCATAATCATCATTATTTTGCAAAATATCTATCCCACGATGAACATTAAACACACCCAAGCAGCCGCTGAACAACTGTCTGAACCAAGCTGTTCCGACAAACATACGTTTATAGGTTATACGCCCCTTACCATAGGCTGCACCTTTAGAATGAAAATGATAAATAATATCATATTTTTTCAAGTCGGTATTCTGCAGAACTTCCATAAAAGGCCCTATATCAAACCCTTTATCAGCACATTCTATAAAACGAGTTTGCGGTTTATATTTTTTTATCTCATTATATGCATCTGATTGAGCAAAAAAGTTGTTACAAGTGACCGTTAAATCATAATCATAACAATCCAAATTTTGCAAATATTCTTTAATTTCTGACCAAGCGTTTGCATAAAACATATGCAAATGAACCAATATTTTGGTTTTTTGGTTTCTTTTTATCTCTGTTCTATAGACCTTACGACCGATAAAACGCAACAATTTATACCACCAACCGTATGAATTATATAGATTAGCTTTAACAATCACCCGCCCCTCGGCACGCCCACTACGTTCATAGTGTAAAAGCGGATTAATCTGGGCTATTTCGACGTCTGGATTATTAACAAAATAATCTTCTCCGCTGAAATTTTTACTCGGATTGCGATTTTCTTTCCAACCATAACGCAAATAATGTTCTACCGGATCTATTGTTTTAAAATCCAAATCAGGATTATGTTTAATATACCAACGCTTATCAAAATATTCTGACTTTGCAATAAGTTTATACGATGGAGAATAATACTTTTTAGAAACTTTCAACTTTGGTAATCTTCTTTCAGCGAATCCTTTACGCATAAAATGCAATAATGGGTTTACGCCGGCCTTTGCCACATCGGGATACATTTTGAGATAGAATTCCGTATCAAAATTCCGGCTCGGATTATAACCTTTTTTCCAACCATATTTCAAATAATGTCGGTATGGTGAATCTGTTTCTTTAGCATAATCCGGATATTCTGAGGCATACCAAGAGGCATCAAAATAAGAATCTTGGGGACTTAAAGTAACTTTATATTTAGTTGCAACTTTTTTCTCAACCACCAAAAAATAAACCAACGGGTTAATATCTAATGATACCAATTCCGGAAATGTACGTAAATACGCATTAGTATTAAAATCAGGCCCCGGATTACGTCCTTCTCTCCATCCTATTGTGAAATAGTGCTTAGCGGCGTCAATTTTTGCACGCGCCACGTCAGGATTCTGTTTATAATACCATTCGGCGTTAAAATAGTCAGACTCGGCAATCAATTTAATTTGCCGTTTTTTATCGTGTTCTCTTTTACTGAACCAAGCAAAAAGTTTCATTAATCAAATACCCATCATTTTACATTGAGTTTATATATAACAGATTAAATTCAATTTGCAAACACTTAATTACACATATAAGCAAGAAACCGCCGATAAACGGCGGTTTTCATCATAAGCCAATACTCTTCCTAAAATCTGAAGTAAATAAACGGATTATAGGTAGAAGCGGCAATGGTACAAGCTGACAATACAAACAGTACCATCAACCAAATATTGATACCGGCACGCAACCATTTATGTTCGTATTTAACTTCCAAAATCTTGTTAAATATCGGCATTGCACACAATACTGCAGCGATAAAGGCCAAAATCTCGATATTATCGATATAATACGCATACTCATACAAAATCTTATGATTGCGCACCAAACCGAACATATTTTTGATATAATTCCAAGCATAAGTCATTGTATCTGCTCTAAACATTACCCAACCGATAACAAAGGCTAAAATACAATAAATGTGTTGGGTAATTTTCAAACCGACACCACCTTCTTTTTTGTGCCAGCCGGTAGCTTTTTCTATAATGATGAACATACCGTGCCACAAACCCCAAAAGATGAAATTCCAAGCAGCTCCGTGCCAAAAGCCGGTGGCCAAGAATACTACAAACAAGTTGAAGTAATTACGTGCTTTGCTGACACGGTTTCCGCCAAGCGGAATATACAAATATTCTTTAAACCACGTAGAAAGTGAAATATGCCATCTGCGCCAAAATTCGGTAATAGACTTGGAAATATACGGATAATTGAAGTTCTCCAAGAACTTAAAGCCAAAAATGGAGCCCAAACCGATTGCCATATCCGAATAACCGGAGAAATCATAAAACAACTGGAAACTGTAGGCAATCGCCCCAATCCACGCCGTAAAGGCATCAAATTGTTCTACCGGTTGCGTAAAGATTTTATCGGCAACCGCACCCAAAGTATTGGCTATCAACATCTTTTTGGATAAACCGATAATAAAGCGTTTTACACCATAAGCAACTTTATCGAAAGTTACCTCACGGTCGCTGATTTGCTCGGCAACATCGTGATATTTAACAATCGGACCGGCAATAAGTTGCGGAAACAGGCAGATATACAAAGCCAATTTGTAAATATCTTTTTGCACCCGTACTTCACCACGATACACATCAACCACATAAGAAAGCGCTTGGAAGGTGTAGAACGAAATACCAATCGGCATAACCACATCAATAAAGGTCAGATTGGCATTAAAGGCAGCATTAATGTTATCCATCACAAAATTAAAGTATTTGAAATAGAACAAAAAGCTCAAATCCGCAATTATGGTTACAGCCAACAAAATTTTGCGATGCAGAGGATTTTTACTGCGGCTGATATAGTTTGCCCCCACATAGTTCACCAAAATAGTCAAGAACATAATTGCCAGATAACGAGGCTCACCCCAAGCGTAAAAAATCACACTGGCAATCAACAAAATATAGTTCTGCAATTCCTTGCGTGCCAATAAATAGGTTGCACACACAAGCGGCAAAAACATAAATACAAAAGTCATTGATGAAAATAACATTCTTTAGTTCTCCTTAATTAAATTTTGCGGAAATTTTTTATTTAGTATCTGCGGAATATATCTTTCCACATTTTCCAATATGACTATGTCGTAATTCTGCTCAATATCTTTTAGATCGGCAACACTTATTGAATCCATATTATTGTTAGTATGAATTTTGTTAAAATCATAACTGAGATAATATAATAAAGCGCCACCAAAAGAATCTCTCAGCATATATAAGTTTTTTTTCTCATTTATATTATTACATTCATTTCTTCTGGCATTAATATTATAAGATTTACATAAAGATTTATTTTTTTGTTTTAACTTATGATACATAGTAGAATCTTTCAAAAAAACACTTCCGAGCATCCTATCTAAATCACCTGTTCCTGAATATCCCATATTAATATGTTGATGCGAATCATAAGAAACCTTATCAAACTCATACGATTTTTCGGGCATTTTCATTAATTTCATCAAAGCTTTATATCCGTAATAAGCGCCCAAATCATTCCAATGTGTATCAAGTTTATAATACAACAATCCTTTATCTTTATTCTTTATAAGAACATCACGCAAATAAATTACCTTAATATTTGAATTCTTTTTTATATAATTGGCAAATTGATTACCTATGCCATATTCGTCAGCACGCTGCTTTTTTATTAATCTATAGTATTCACCGTAAATCTTACTTTTATCTGGCGCGATTACATAGTAAAATTCCTTACCTTTTTTCTTACACCAACTGTCAATAGCTATTAAATAATTTAATCCTTGTTGTAATTTATATTCCGATAATATAGTATTATTGGCATAATTATTCATACTATTATTGTTCAATTTACTAAACAACCATCCGTCTTTACCAACCAAAACTTTATCATTACCAACCATTGGGGCAATAAAATATTTTATATTTTGGTATAATCCCGTCATTGCATCCCTACCGAAGAAATGGTCATTATACCAAGCGTCAAATTGCACTCCATAGTTGTTATACCCCCCCCCCGTCAATTGTCAGTTGTGGTTTCTTGGCGAGCATGCGATTCTCTTGTTCAGACTTCTCTGTGTCAGATATATGGCTCATCGGAACAAACAACAGTGCAAAAAACACCGCTAACATCACTATGTCTATCCGTGAATGCTGTTTTTCTATCTTAAACTTGCTCAAATACTGCACAAACTTATACATCAGTAAAAACGCCAATACCGATATAATAATCAACTGACACCAATCTATCTTATCTGCCTTACCGAACAAATTCAAACCCTTTTTATAAGGCAGATGCGGATCTTCATGCTTTGATGTCAGATACAATTTACCACTTTTAACCTCAAACTTATCAATGTTTCTGCGATCAAACTCATTATAATTCAACTCGATTTTTTTACTGCCTATTACCTGTAAGTCGGATATTTCAACATTTCCCGGATTACTGCCTATATCCAGACGGAATTTTATAATCTTTTCTATCGGCAATACTATCTCTACTAGTTGTGCGCCAGATTTAGCATTCTGTCTTACCGATTGCTTTTCATTAAAACTTTGTCCATTAGTTTCGGTATAAAAAACTTGATATGTTATATCTTTCTCTGCCTCTGCATTAAAAGATACTACAACATTTTTACTCAACCATAACTCCGCCGTATAATACAATACTAATCCGGTTAGTAATATGGCTAATCCACATTGTATGTAGTGTTTCTTAGATATCTTCTTTATCGATTTTATCATCCTATACAACCCTTATTTCTATTTTCAGTTCAGCCTCAATTCTCTATCTGCATTCTGTGTGCCTGAGAGTAAGCATCGGTCATTCGTTTTATCCCTAAACATTGGCATCGTGCCAGTAATTATAATTTGCAACCGTTACTATCAAAGCCACTACAACTCCCGCCACAAAACTAACCAAAGTCTTATTTGTCTTTTTAGGTTCAACGTTATTTTTTCACTCATTTTATTTTTCCATCCCAATTTAATTAAACAGCTTGTTTTGTTTGCTGCTCATTATCATTCGTTTCTTTTAATGGTTTTATATATTGTTCGTCAATAATTTTTTGAAAAGCCTGTTTATATTTATCTGCGCAAACTTTTAGTGCTGTATGCCTTGCCATATTGAAAGAAATTTTAATCTTTATATATATGTTTTTTACCCAAACATACATATAATGAAACAACTCTCGTATTGCTATATTCGGCTGTAACTTAATCTCATAAAGAAGAGCTACTTGATAATATTTTTAATCATCATAAATACAGTCTTTTATAGAAAATCGCTATTTACTGATTTTTTGTAGTATGTCCATATTCAATTTTATTCTGCATTCTTCTATCGACTTGTAATAATAATTGTTAATCATGATTTTTTAAGAATATTGCAAACCATTCTGTTTTATTTTTATAATCACTTATACACTTTTGTACGTTGGTATCTATATGGCTTCGCCAGAATATTGTTTTAAGTATTCTTCCGTTTTAAATTTCTCACTAGCATTATAGCCCTTTTTCCAACCTTCAGCACTATAATGAGCTTTCGGTCCATTTTTATAACTTTGGGTTTCCACATAATTCGCCACATACCAATCTTCATCGAAATACTCCTTATTGTTCCAGAGTTCGTTGTATTTTTCTTCCTTTACCTTGAATAAGGTTTTACACCACTCGCAAATGCGTTTAAACAATGTTACAGTAGATTTATTGGATTCGTCCATTGACGTTTTATTAGTCGATAGGTCCCTTGACGATTCTTGCGGAATCGAGGGATGACTTTTTACCATTACCGTTAGGTGATGTAGGTGTAGTTGGTGGTGTTGTATCCTCAGCATGCGTCAAACGCCCCTCTTTCTTACCGCTATTTATATAGTGTAGCAATGGATTTATATCGGCCTTTGCCACATCTTTATACTTTTTAAGATAAAATAATGTATCGAACTTAATGCTCGGATTATAACCTTTGCGCCAACCGATATTCATATAATGCTCTGCTGCAGACATTCCGCTTTCTTTGGCATCAGGATATTGCTCAAAATACCAAGTTTCATCAATGTAGTCATACAACTGACTTTGATTTAGCTTGTGTTTGAGAGAAATAAACATATTCTTAAATCTTAACCAAGCCATTCTCCATTCTTCTTGCTCAGCCATATCAGGATTCAGTTGAGTAACAAACTTATATGCTGTATAATCGTATTTATAGTCAGGAAAATTTATTGTGTCGGCTGGAATATCTTTTCTCCTACCATCATCAGAAGTGCCACGCATTACTTTTGCCTCTGCCTCTTCTTTTGACTTGCAATAATAGTGATTTATGCGAATCTTATTCACCGAGAAAGGTGATATATAGGCTCTTGCTTTTAACTCTCCACCTATCGGCTCTTTATTTTCATTAACTGCCAATTCATTATTTTTATACAGACAAAAATGCGGATTGATAATTTTGGATATTCGACACGGTTGAGAAATACTTTTTATCAAGTGAAACGGAACTAAATTTTCATCATAATGAACGCGAGTATAATTTTCCAATACTCCGCCTTCAGGTTTCTTTTTATGTCCGTTTGAATCATAGGAAACCCAATTGATACCAACTCCTGGATACTCTTTATAATCGGCCAAAAATTCAGGTATCGTAGCGTTTTCCATAGGTATAATAAACTCATCGATATCAACAAACGCAACCCACTCGTTTTTATCTCCGTATTCTTGCAAAAATTCGTTATAGCAAGGCATTTGCATCGCTTTACCGGGATAATAGCGATATATTACTATACCCTGACTTATGTAAGGTAATAAAATATG
>JAFUXW010000216.1 GCA_017477035.1 Alphaproteobacteria bacterium
AATATTACTCAAATGATTTTTCGTGAAGGTGAGTTTACCCCTCTTAAAAATGGTATTACCATCTTTATTGACAAGCACGAAAATGACGGTTCTGTTTCAGGTATATTTGTAAGCGATGAAAGTAAGCCCAATATAAAGGTTACGCTTACCGCAGAAAAAGGGCGCTTGGTGCAAACTCATAACGGTCCTAGAATTTTATTTATTAATGGTGTTCGTCAGGAAATAGATAGAACAAATTATAAATTTAATTCGCTTGCATTTTCTCGCTATTCAGCAGAGTTTAATAATGCCGGAAGTTCTCAGAAAAAAGCCGAATCCGTGCGCGAAAAAAATATCATGGAACTACTTAATTCTGCAAATGATCCGACGTTGTCTCCACAAGATGTACGCAAGAATATTGTGGAAGGCCATCGTCGTATTATTTATCCGTTCTTTAATCTGGTTTTTGCGTTGCTCGCATGCACCGGACTACTAATATGCTCGTTTAACAGACGAGGTCAAGTCAAGGTTGTTGCTTTGGAAGTGTTTTTTATGATACTAATAAGTGGAACTGATTTGGCATTAACCAATTTGGCAGGGAAAACATTATATGTGCTTCCGTTTTTATATATGAATTGCATATTGCCGTTATTAGCATGTTTTTATCTGCTTTGTTTCTATAATCCGTTTTATTTTCACCATAAAAAAATATTAAGGTCATAAAGATGAAAGTTAATTTATCAAAAATATTGTTTATATCAATTTCAACGATATTATGCGCTTTTCCGGCTTTTGCCGTCACAGAAGCAGGAGAAATCCAAAGAAAAGAAAATAAACCGATGCAAACAGGTCTACTCGTGACTAATAATATTGCCGATTTAAATTTGGGAGAAAATCCAGAAAATTCTAATACGGAAATCGTTGAGCCAATAGATTTCAGTGCAGATGAAATGACCAATGATGAAAAGGCTGGAACGGTTACAGCTACCGGAAATGTGGAAATTAAATACAATAATATGAGGTTAACTACTGATAAATTGGTATATAATCAAGAAAATGATACTGTTATTGCCAGTGGACAAACATATTTATATACTCCTGACGGTGCTGTTATAAAATCAACTCACGTTAATTTGGCAGATAATATGTCGGTTGGAGATATGTATAACATTAAGGCCTTACTAAAGGATAAATCAACCGTAACAGCCGAGAGATTCAGACGAAAAGACAATCGTACTAAAGTGTTGAGCTATGCCACATACACCGCTTGCGATATTTGTGAAGGGAAATTTCCTTTATGGCAGGTGAATGCACGTAAGGTCCAGCACAATGAAAATACAAAGAACGTAAACTATAATGATGCTTTTGTTTATATGAAGGGTGTTCCTGTATTCTATACACCATTTTTAACACACCCTGATCCTACCGTAAAACGCCGTTCCGGCTTTTTGCAACCGACGTTTGGTAGTTCAAGCTTTTTGAAAGCATATATCCAGCCTCGTTATTTTTGGGCTGTTGATGACCAAACAAATGTGTTGTTGTCTCCTATATTTTCGTCTGAAAAAGGTGTTATTTTGGATGGAGCATATTCACATTATTTTTACAACTCATATACATCGATTTCCGGTTCATATTTAAAGGATAACGAAAAAAACAGACCGGAAAATCTAGGTAATATTTTTGCGAATGGACTTTATGATATCAATGAATATTGGCGAATGAAATATGATTTAAAATATGTTTCTGATTATATATATTTAAAAGATAGAAATCTACCGTATAATGATAATGCTTGGTTGGATTCAAATATTTCATTTGAAAGATTTTCCGGACGTGACTATGTTTCAATAGAAGCATATTATTACAAAATGTTAAGTTATAACCTGCGTCGCCGAGATGTTAATCAATATCGTTCTATCAATAATCGAAAACCGACAGTTGTTCCTTTAATTGACGCAGAGTTTTATACAGATCCTAGTTCTATTGGTTCATATTTTAAGAATCAAATAAATACAGCCTCAATATATCATAAAAATGGTGCAAATTCACAAAGATTGACTTCCATAAATTCTTGGGAATTGCCTTATACCAGCAGATTTGGTGAAAAATATCGTTTTGTTGCATCGTTAAAATCTGATATTTACTACATTAACAAATATTCCCGCTATAATAATAATGATTTTTATACAGGAACAACCGAAAGATTTTTCCCGCAAGCAGGATTGGAGTGGAGATTACCTTTTGTAAGAGCTACCAAGCATACCAGACAAATAGTTGAACCTGTTGTCGTCGGCGTTGTTGCACCTAATGGAGGAAATAAAGAAGATAAAATTCCGAATGAAGACAGCGAAGATGCTTATTTTGATGACACTAACGTATTGGATTTAGACCGCTATGCTGGTTATGATCGTAATGATACCGGAAGTCGAGTCAGCTATGGTTTGCGTTGGAGTTCTTATGGAGATATGTTTGGCAGAACATCGGCTTTTATTGCTCAATCTTATGAGCAAAAACGCGATTCATACTTTATGAATGCACTTGATAGTCAAAAGCGCGAGCATACAAGCGATTACGTAGGACGAATTAACGCTGAACCAAATAAATATTTAGACCTTAATTATCGTTTCAGACTTGATAAA
The DNA here is from genome assembly GCA_017477035.1 of Alphaproteobacteria bacterium. Lineage (GTDB taxonomy): Bacteria > Pseudomonadota > Alphaproteobacteria > RF32 > CAG-239 > RUG410. The sequence continues at coordinate 2,619 of JAFUXW010000216.1, forward strand.
AAAACTCTTGACGCTAAATATAGTGAATTAAAAGCCGGATTGGGACCATCTTTCTTACGCTTTAACGTTTCGTATATTTTTCTTGAAGGTAACACTCATTATAACGACAGATATTCTCAACGTAAAGAATTATACACATCAGTAAAGGCAAAATTAACACAGTTTTGGTCAGTAAGAGTATATAATTTGCAAGATATGACACCAAATAGCCGAGGATCATTGGAGCACGGCGGAAGCGTTATTTACGAAGACGAATGCTTTAAGGTTGATACAACAGTTAAGAAATATAACAGTAGTAACCCTGATTTAGATAATGATTATGAATTCGGCATAACATTTTTCTTAAAGACTATTGGTAGTGTAGGTTCTTAAAACAATAAGGAGATAAAATGAAAAAATCGGTATTTATTTTCGCGGCTTTTATGTTATCTGCGCAATATGCAGTTGCCACTGATGTTGATTTGCAAGAATTAGATTCAGCATCACGTATGGAAAAGCCATCTTCTAACTCTATAATGTTTCGTAAAAATGCAGAAATGTATCAGCAATTGACTGATGAACAAAAAGAGGAAATAAACAGGCAGAGAGAAGAAGCCCGTAAGCAAATGGAAGAGTATGAACGCCAAAAAGCAGAATACGAAGCGATGGTTAAAGCCCAACAAGAAGCAGAACGTAAAAGAGCTGAAGAACTCAAACCTATTACACTATACGGAAATAGCTTGAAAATATATGCATTGGTCAATGGAGAAGTTATTTCCAGCAGTGATATGCAAAGCCGTATAAATGCTTTTATTATGACTACCGGTATTCCTTATAATGCCAAAACAAAATCAATGATTATGAATAAGGTATTGCAAAGCGCTATTGATGAAAAACTCAAAATACAAGAAGCCAAGAAAAATAAAATTCAGGTAACTCCGCAGGAAATAAAGAGCGCGGTGCGCGAGTTCGAAAAATCAAATGGCATGAGAGAAGGACAGCTTAAAAATATATTGTCTCAAGGAAAAGTCAGTATGAATGTTTGGGTTAAACAAATAGAGGCTGATTTAGCGTGGAAAAAACTAATATCAAGCAAAGGATACGGACGTATAGGAGTGGGAGAAAACGAAATAAAACGTGCTTTTGATGATATAAAAAAGGATATGACCACGCAAAAATACATGGTATCGGAGATAGTTATAAA
>JAFUXW010000217.1 GCA_017477035.1 Alphaproteobacteria bacterium
AAATTATCTGAACTTTCATTATCATAAATATAAAAACGCTTTACCCCGACCATCAAGTGGTAATCAAGCCATTCTTTAATATAAGGAGCTTCATCTTTGACAATTGCGCATATTGCCAAATCAGTATAATCATTACGATTATGGTCAAAAATAATCGGACAAATACCGCATTCAGGATATTGCCTTAAATAAGCAGCGGTATCAAAATTTTCACTAGGATTGCGATTTTCTTTCCAACCTGTCAAATAGTAATGACGAGCCGGATCCTTGAGCTTTTTAAACACATCCTGATAGCGACTGGCATACCAACGCTCATCAAACAATTTTGATGCACGGACATATGCCGTTTGTGTTTTTTCTTTAATGCTGTCTTTTTTATTTAACCACTGTGAAAATTTCATTTTTATTTCGTTCCTTATATTTTTTTGAATAGACTGGTAATTTTAAAACTTTAATCAACAATTTTCCATTTTGCGTAACTTTGCGCTGATACACAAAACGCTTTAGCGCTGCTTTCCAGCATAAAAATCGAGGATAAAAATCATTTACTCCGTATATTTTGTATCCTTGCTCTTTAACAATTACTCCTAAAATTCTTTCCACCACATGAGCCAAAGTTCCTTCTTTAACTTCAGCGTCTGTCAGTGCAAAATCGCTTATTTGCATATTTAAAAGCGGTTTTAATAATTTAGACTTAACATAAAACATTGAACCGGCAACAAATTCCGGCTCGTCTGTTTTGTTAAGCTTAAGCTCAACAAGCTTTTTATTTATCTGTCCCAATAATTTTTTATAATTGCGTTCTTCTTTATTAATACAATACTTAGAAGACAGCATCCCTATCTGCGGATTTTGCAGTATCTGCATATCTTTCTGCACACGTTTCGGAGTCGCCAACAGAGCATCCCATAATACTTTTCCCCATAAAGTATTATCGAAACGCATATTGTTTAAATGAGTATAATTATATGAATGTTTAGCTTTTGTATGAACTTTTAAAACATATTGATAATCATCCAAATTAATACAATGCAGAAACTCTATAAACGGTCCGATATCATAGCCTCGATTTTCGACACACATAACTTTAGCATCGGACTTGAATGCTACAATTTTATTTATAACCTGATTATCATTATCGGTAACAGTCACAAACAAATCATAGTCAATACCTTGCAAATTCGCCAATTTGGACAGTATTTCATTCAACTGCTCTTTATAATGGATATGCAAATGAACAGCCAAAGTTTTCATTATGCACCCTGCCTCCATGCCAAAAGAACATTACATATCGTAACAAGTATACTATTTATTGGTATGGCATTATTTTTCAAAGCTCTGGTTGAAGCAAATTTTCCATACAACGCCGCATTTAAACAACGCTTGATTAAATAATGTGAACAAGCTTCTGTAAATTCTGCTTCCGGCAAAATATGATTTTTTTTATTAAAATTATTAATTTTATTTAAAACGTCCACAACTTGCTTTAATATTTTGTATTCTCTGATTTGACAACGGCCATAAGTAGCATAATAATCTAGAATATACTTTTCTTGTCCGCTCAAATTAATATTATGTTCTTCCAGCCAAACTGTATGAAAATTACATTTTTCAATAAATACTTCGGGTTTAAATATCTTGCTCGCCATTTGCGGATGAAATCTGTATTTATAAAGAACTTGTGGTAAATTTGCAAGCTTTGCAACTTTGCTTATGTCATAAAACAGCTGACGATCATTTAAACTGATATAATTCGTATTATAGTGGATATTATTTTCTATAATCAGCTTACGACGGAACATCACTGTCGGATGATGCAGAGGAACTTTGAACAAAAATAACGAACGAATGGAAGCATCATCGACTTTGTTTATAACCGTCTTAAAACGATTGATTTCTCCAAATTTCTTAAAAGCCGTCCCGACAGCCCCTACATCTGGGTGAGTATCCATATATTCAACCTGTAATTTTATTCGTTCAGGATGTGATATGTCATCGTGATTCATCATCGCGGCATATTCACAGGTGGCTAACTCTAACAAGCGATTGTAACTTCCGGCGATTCCTAAATTTTTTGCATTTTCATAATAGCGGATTCTACGATCTGTATACCCTTCAACCACGACCCTAAGATCCGGGTTCTCCGGACTGTCATTTAAGATTATGAACTCATAATCTTTATAGCTTTGAGCTAATATACTGTCAATCGCTTCCTTCAGATATTCTGCTGAAGTCTGATATATCGGCATTAATATGCTTACTCTGGGCACAACAAACCTCTTCGTAAATATACACCTTATTTACCACAGTGGTGGCACTCTAGCACATTATGCCAAGGAGTCAATAGAATATTAAAAAAATATTAAAATATACACAGATTTAAAATATGCACAGATATATAATATGTATTTGACATACCACCATTTGGAATTATAATCACGCACAGTTATAACGTTTTTTAGGAGAAAAAATGAAAGGTATAATTTTGGCTGGAGGCAACGGAACCCGCCTTTATCCGTTGACCAAAACCACCTCCAAACAGCTGTTACCCGTTTATGATAAGCCGATGATTTATTATCCTCTTTCAACGCTTATGCTGTTCGGTATTAAAGATATTCTGATAATTTCGACCCCGCAAGATACTCCAAATATTGAAAAATTATTCGGTACCGGAGAAATACTTGGTTTAAATATTCATTACGCTATTCAAAATGAGCCGAAAGGTATTGCGCAAGCTTTCACGATCGGAGCAGACTTTATTGGTAATGATGAAGTATGCTTGATCTTAGGCGATAACATATTCTATATGGGGCAACAGTTCCACACATTTAAGGAAGAAGTTGCTAAAAATTCTGGCAAGTGTGCTACTATTTTCGCTCATCACGTTTCAGATCCGGAGCGTTTCGGTGTGGTTGAATTTGACAAAGATAATCACGTATTATCAATTGAAGAAAAACCTAAACAACCAAAGTCAAATTATGCTTCGGTCGGATTATATTTCTATCCGGCAGATGTGGTGGAAAAAGCTCGCAACCTTAAACCTTCGGCGAGAGGTGAATTGGAAATTACCGATTTAAACAAAGAATATTTGAACGAGAAGCGCTTAAATGTAGTAATTATGCAACGCGGTAATGCTTGGTTGGACGCAGGAACTCCTGACAGCCTTATGGATGCAGGGCAGTTTGTCCAGTTAATTGAAAAACGTCAGGGTTTGAAAATTGCCTGTATTGAAGAGATAGCTTATCGTCGCGGATTTTTAAGTGACGAACAAATGCTGGGAATTATCAATTCTCTCAAACCGGGAGATTATCGCTCTTATTTAATAAAAGTATACGAGGAACGCCATGAACTTTATTAAAACAGCAATAGATGGAGTATATATCGTTGAACCGCGTATTTTTGAAGATGCTCGCGGATATTTCTTTGAAAGTTATAATGAAGAAGAGTTTATTAAAAACGGGATTACCAACCGTTTCATTCAGGATAACCAATCAAAATCGTGCTATGGTGTAATTCGCGGTTTGCACTGCCAATTGGGAGAGCATAGCCAAGCGAAATTGGTGCGGGTATTACAAGGAAAAGTTTTGGACGTAGCGGTAGATATCCGTAAAGGTTCCCCAACTTTCGGTAAACACGTAGCTGTTGAGTTATCGGCGGAAAATCAGCGTCAGTTATTCATTCCACGCCATTTTCTGCATGGATTTTCGGTGTTAAGTGAAACCGCAGTTTTTGCATACAAGGTTGATAACCTTTATTGCAAAGAATCCGAATTCGGCATCCGTTACGATGATCCGGAAATCGGCATAGATTGGAAAGTACCGGCCGATAAAGTTATAACCTCTGATAAAGACAGAATTGCGAAAGGATTAAAAGATGTTCCTGATAACGGGTAGTAACGGACAGCTCGGTACAGAACTTGCCAAACTGTTGCCGGAAGCAATTTTAACTGATGTAGCTGATTTGGATATCACCAATGAGCAAGCTGTGAAAAAATATGTTGAAGAACATAATGTTGATACAATTATCAATTGTGCAGCATATACTGCTGTTGACAAGGCCGAAGATGATGCTGAATTAGCCGCAAAAATCAATATTGACGGTCCGCGTAACTTAGCAAAATCAGGTGCTAAGGTGGTTCACGTTTCCACTGATTATGTTTTCGACGGTTTAGGACATAAACCATATACTCCTGATGATGAAGCTAATCCGGTTTCTGTATATGGCAAAACAAAACTAGCCGGTGAGCAAGAAGTGCTAAAATACGCAGATATTGCGGTAATTATCCGTACGGCTTGGCTTTATTCTCCGTATGGCAACAATTTTGTAAAAACGATGCGCCGTCTGGGAGCTGAAAGAGAAAGTTTGAACGTTGTTGCCGATCAAATCGGTACTCCGACCTATGCCGCAGATTTAGCCAAGGCGATTGTAAAAATTTTACCGCAGATGAACACTACGAATAAAGGCGTTTATCATTTCACCAACGAAGGAGTTTGCTCGTGGTATGACTTTTCTCGCAAAATTATGGAGCTGTCCGGACTAAACTGTAAAGTCAACCCTATTCCGAGTTCCGCTTATCCGACTAAAGCTACCAGACCATTTTACAGCGTGTTGGATAAAAATAAAATCAAAGAAACATTTAACGTGGAAATTCCACACTGGGAAGAAGGATTAAAACAATGTCTAAAACAATTTTAGTTACCGGCGGTGCCGGATTTATAGGTTCTAACTTTGTGCCTTATTTTTGTGAAAAATATCCGGAATATAACGTTATCAACTTAGATAAGCTGACATACGCCGGCAATCTGGATAATGTTAAGGAATGCGAAAGTATGCCAAATTATACCTTTATTAAAGAGGATATTTGCAACGCCGATAAAATAGAAGAAATTTTTGAAAAATATGATATTAGAGGAGTTATTCACTTTGCGGCTGAAAGCCATGTTGATAACTCTATTAAAGGCCCGCGTGCATTTATCAATACCAATTTGGTAGGTACATTCAACTTATTGGAAGCTGCTCGCAAACACTGGATGGAAGCTCCAAACAAATACAAAGCCGGATATGAAGGTTGCCGTTTCCACCACATTTCGACTGATGAAGTATATGGCACATTAGGTGCGGAAGGATTTTTCAAAGAAATCCACTTCTGGACTGACAGCCAGATTCGAAAGTATCTCAACGAGAAATGCAGAGGCATTACAAGTTCCTGGATGTTTGACTTCCCTCCCCTCGAACAGCTGGCGGGTTATTCGCAGGAGAAAGAAATTACATATGGCCTGCTTCTGGCGGCTCTCCGTTACACACTTCTCACCGGAGAATATCCGAACTATCTTGGCGATGCACCTTCAGAATTCACAAAAATCAAAAATGCTTTCATTTATATGGCGCATGAAGGAATGGTCAATCGGTACACCTGGATTGACTCCGCAAAAACAGAACTCTCCTCTTATCTCTGGTACATGGATTCGAACATCCTTGGTTCCAAACCACATTCACAGGAAATGAAGATTGCGGTCCGCCACTTGAAAACTGAAATCAACAATCTTCTGATTATCAACCGCATCAAGTGCCTCGATGCAGTCCAGAAGGAACTCGATACCGCCGCCCGGCTTGCCAAAGTATTTTTTCCCACCTCCGCCGGAAGTAGAAAACAATGGTAAAAGTTCCGCATACATTAAACCTAGTCT
>JAFUXW010000218.1 GCA_017477035.1 Alphaproteobacteria bacterium
AGAGTTACGCAACAGAGGAGATGTTGAACATATTGCAGACGAATTGGCCGATGTGGAGATAACTCTGGCGCAAATCAAAATTATCTACGATATACACAATAAGGTAGAAGAACATAAGGACTTTAAGCTAAATCGCTTCGCCAAAAATATGGCGGAACTAAAGAAGGCAAAAAGTTAAGTTTTTGCCATCTGAAATTCTGATAGAATATTTTCCGATTATCTCTCCAGTTTGGAAAGTTTTCCTTTAATCTTCGGATTGTTTATATCCAGAGTTTTGCTGTTTTCTCTTTCGGTCTTTTTGCTGGTCAGCAAAACATAGCTGTATGGCTCAAGACTGTAAGTTCAGTTGTCATTAATCTTTTTATGCTTTCCGGCAGTATCAAATACCAATTCCCAAGCGTTCCCGTTAGGGGCGGTCGGAAGCTTAAATTCTGCCACACCGTAAGTGTTACCGCACATCAAAATCATAAAGTCGTCATCGATATTGGACTTTGAGTTTGGATTTTTCGAAACTTCACCGTTTTTGCCATTAATCACACAAGCTAATATATGATTGATTTGATTATTCCAATCTCCATTTTGCATTTCTTGACCATCCGGACGAATCCACTCAATATCTTTACGCCCGTTAGAAGGGACCTTTTCACCTGAAAAAACATCTAAGTTAGCAAAAGTAGGGTGTTCGGAACGTAAAGCTGTCAATTTGCGAATATGAATATATAAGTCTTGCTGTTCTTTAGAAAATTTTTTCCAATTGAGCCAAGTCAATTCATTGTCTTGACAATAGGCATTGTTATTACCTTTTTGCGTGCGAGCAATTTCATCGCCGGCGCAAATCATCGGAACCCCACGAGATAAGATATTAGCAGCCATCATTGATTTAAGTCTGCGAAACGCTATTTCCTGATTAGGAGATACAGAAGAATGGTTATTGTTATTACCATCATTGTTATTTTCGTTATTTGCCCAATTATTTTTCTCGTTGTAATTAACCACGTCATAAGCAGTAAAACCATCGTGAGCGGCAATGTAATGAATGTATTTGGACGTAGGCTGTCCATACCATAAACCTTCACCGCCGGAAATATGTCCGGCTAATTCCGGTACAACCCATTCGTCGCCACGATAAAAACGGCGAATGGCTGCTTCGTGTTTGTCATTCCATTCTTTCATAAACTCAGGCATATTTCCGCGATAATAACCTCCGAGTGCACTCCAAGGCTCACCACTTATTTTAACATCATATTTATCAACCAACTCTTTGAGAACTTGAGCAAACTGACCGTTAGAATTGAATTGATTATTACCATCTAAGGCACAATCTCCGGCTAAATCAAAACGAAAACCATCAACTCCTAAATCATCAGTGAAATAACTTAAAGAATCTTTGAGCAGACGTTTGGTTATAGGGGTATTGGTATTAATACTGTTTTTACACCCCGTAGTGTCAATAAAATATCCGTCCGGTGTTAATCTGTAATAGTTAGGGGCATCAAGTCCTTTATAAGACAGCAGATTATGTTCGGCGCCAAATTCTCCGCTGTGATTATAAACAACATCAAGTCCGACCTCAATTCCGGCCTTGTGCAATTCATTTACCATATACTTGAAGTCCTCTTTGGAGCCAAAACGTTTATCAAAAGCAAAATGGTTAATAGGATTATATCCCCAATAATCATTTAATCCTTTTTCTTTTTTGAGTTGCAAACCACCGCAAGTTGTTGTCACCGGCATAAGTTCCAAATGTGTAATTCCCAGAGATTTAAGATATTGTATAACTTCCGGTTGAGCAAAAGCCTTAAACTTGCCTTTAACATCATCAGGTAAGTCTGGATGAGTTGCGGAAAAACCTTTGACATTTGCCTCATAAATAATAGTGTCTTTCCATTCGGTATGAGGCCTTTTATGTAAATAAGGATATTTTTTCTCATCGTCTTTATGATTATCAAACACTACTACAGATTTAGGAACGGCATAAGCACTGTCTATATTGTTGGTTAAGGCAAGCGCTGGGTCTTCCCAATCTTTGACGGAGGATGATAAATCTTTGGCGAACGGATCAATCAACAATTTGCTAGGGTTAAAATACAATCCCTCTTGCGGAGCAAATTTGCCGTATGCGCGATAACCGTATTTTTGTCCGGCTTTTATATCAGGCAATTCAATCTTCCAAACATTATTTTCATCTTTTTGCATTTCTATCTTTGTTTCGGTTTTTTCACTTTCATCAAACAAACATAACTCTATTTTTTCTGCGTGTTCTGAAAAAACGGAAAATTGAACTTTGTTGCCTTTTTTATTAGCGCCCAATGGAAAATTTGCTGCCATTATTATCCCCTTTGTTACAATATAAATTTTGTAAAATTTTGGCAAATTATATCATGGTCGAATATGTTTGTCAATGTATTATGCTAAATAAAGCCCTTTTAAAATAGATAAATCCTCTAACACTGATTTGTTAAAGGATTCATTTAATGTTATTCAATTCGAACATCCAAGCGTCCTACAAATTTCTCCTTACGTGTAACCACGAAAGAGAGCCAACAACAACCACGCTCGTTGCTTATGAAAGCAACCCATTTGTCATTGACGCGAGTAAGGGGAAAAAGCTCCCCATCTTCCTTTATAACACCTTTCTTGGGAGTGTTGTTCTGCTCAAGAAGGATAACAGCCATGGCACTGTCTCTGTGATCGACGTAGCTGTTCGCCAGATATCGTTTGATTCTGGCAACATCATCAGTAGAGAGTTCGGCAATGTCATACTTTGTTGTCGGAGCTTGTGCTGAAACTCCGCTTGTAATAATACTCATGAGTAAAATTACAAGAAAACGTTTAACAATTTTCATAACTATAAAGTTTATTCTATTAGCTTGTATTACAAACATCTAATTTTGTCAATAATTTTTTGCATGTTTTATAAAACATAAAACATCTTGACAGAAAATCGATAATAACGTATACTTTACGCCGAATTTCGAATTAGTATGAATTAAATTTATATTTATATTTATATTTATGGGAAGTTTTATTGATGAAGTGGGGATTGCTTATTTTGAAAACCCACAGAAAAAAAGTGAGTTGTTACAACTCGTGAAAGATCCGCGGGTTTTGGTGGAAGCCCAAGCCCAAGCAAAGTTGTTTTTACCAGGTTACGAAGAAGTCCTGTTTGAGTATTTGTCTCACCATTCTTTGTATGAAGCCAATCAGCATTTTCTGTTCGAAAAAGGTAACGAGAAAGCTATGGATTTCTTTTTAGAGCACTGGGTGCTGGGCTCTGTTTATGAGGCTAAGTTGTGCGAGCAGAAGTATCGCTCTAAGTGGCTACTGAAATATATGGAGTATCACAATTTTGCTGACTACGATAATGAGATGTTGTTGTTTGGTGAAGGTATGGATGAATATCGCCGATTTTATATCCGCCAGACAGATTTTCACTGTCGCGAAGCTGAACTTAAGTTGCTTGAACCGCAGTATCACGACGACTTGCGTTTGTATGTTGAATTGCGCCGTCGTTTTTTTAAGGATCAAATAGAGTATTTCATAGAAAACGCCGATCCTGTGATAGTGTCTTTGTATAAGCAACTGAATAAGTACTGAAAAAAAGCTCGTCTGATTATCAGACGAGCTTTTTCACATAAAAAAATATCCACCGATTGGAGGATATTTTCAGAAATAACGTAATTAACTATGTCTTATTTCTTATTAATATTTTGCAGAAGATGATTTTTTAGATGTGGTAGAACTTTTGCTCGACGCAGATGTTGATTTACTTTTTGAAGAGCTAGATCTCTTTGAACTGCTACAAGAACTAGAAGAGCAATTGCAAGAACCATATAATTGATTAATTGCCATATTCCAGAAATATTCGTCGTTTCCAGAAGGACAGCCGGCATTTTTCCAGTTATAATAAGCTGCAGTTCTGATATATTCCTCATTGTATTTAGATTTAGTTGTCATATTTTTTCTCCTTTACCAATAATTGTTACAATAAATCAAACAACAAGTATATTATATACATTTTTTACTTTACGTCAATATTAAAAAAATAAGGTGAAGTTTTTTATTGTTAATTCTTGAATATTGATTATATAAAATTTATCAAATCAAAAAAATTTGCATAAAACTTGGTTTGCCGTTTTATTTTACTTGCAATTTAGCGCATAAATTTATATAGATAATATAGGTTATTCGGTAAAGAGCAATGTTTATTGTTTGCCTTGGTTTACACAGGAGTTTATTATGGATAATATATTGGCAAAAGAAGAAATAGATGCCATTGTTGACGGCAATCACAGCAATGTTTTTGCGGTGCTTGGTATTCACCGCGATAAAGGAAGTAAAAAGGTTTTTATTCGAGTTTTTAATCCATTCGCATCTGAAATAGAAATTATAGATGCAGTCGGTAAAACTCTTGGTAAAATGAATAAAGTTGATGAGCGCGGGTTGTTTCAAATTAATTTCAATAAAACCACAGATTTTGTGTATAAATTAAAAATTACCAATGATATTGGACAAGTTTATGTTGCCGAAGATACATATCGCTTTTCTTCTTTTATCGGTGATATAGATGAATATTTGTTTGCTCAGGGAAATCATCGCGAAATATATAAAAAATTAGGAGCTCATCTTACGGAGATTGATGGCGTCAAAGGTGTGGCATTTGCCGTATGGGCGCCGAATGCAAAACGTGTGTCAGTGGTCGGAAATTTCAATAACTGGGATGGTAGAATTAATGTTATGCGAAAGCATA
>JAFUXW010000219.1 GCA_017477035.1 Alphaproteobacteria bacterium
CGTAAAATGCGGGAAACATCCGAACAAATATCTGCAGCATTCGGACAATTGGGTAACAATGTGGTGGAAAAGCTCAAGCTATAAGAAAGCGAAGGGGGACAAATAGTCCAGAATATCGGGAAGATAGTGGCTTCTTTTGGTGAAGAAGCTAAAAAATTACAGGAATTTTATGGTATTACTCAAAGCAAAAACAATGAATTTGGGCAGGTAGTAGCCTCAGTTACGCAAAATTTAAATACCGCTGAGGAAAATATGAACAAAAATATTGAGTCTTTCGGACAGAAGGCCATGAGCATTCTTGATAAATTCAGTGACATAAACAAGCAAGTTAATGACAATATTTTACGCTTGACAGAAAGCGCTGAACAGATGAGCGCACAAAGTAAAAATACCACCGAAATATTGGCGCAGCAAGATAGTTACGTTGGCAGCGCAATTGATAACTTAAAACAAATAGCATCAAGTATTGTTGCTACAAATAAGAGATTATCACAGGCGGGTGCTGATGTTGGCGAAACATTACTTAAATACGAGAGTAAAATGAATACTTTCGGTAAAAACATAAGTGAGCATTTGGCCGGTTTGCGTGATGGCTTTAAAGAAACCGAAAAACAGATAGATGCCTTTAATCAAAAATTTAAATCGGCGAGCGTTGATACATTTATGCGTGATTCCTCGGATATTATTAATGAATTGGAAACTTTATCAATAGATATAAATGCCGTTTTCAATAAAGCCTCAAAAGATGACGAACTTTGGAAAAAATATTATGAGGGAGATCACGGAGCTTTTGTTCGTTATCTTTCCAATAATATGACCAAAAAACAAGTAGCATCGGTAAAAGATGACTATGAAAGCAATCAAAATTTTAGATTGTTGGTGGATAAATATTTATCGGATTTTGAGGCCTTGGTAGCATCGGCCAGAAAAAATGAACGAGCCGGAACCCTGCTTGCTTTAATTTCCGGTTCTGATATAGGCAAGGTTTATTATATTTTAGCGCGAGCATTGGGAAGATTGAATTAAATGTTATTTGAGAAATTTGATAGCAAAGTGTTTTTAGCGCCAATGGCAGGAATAACCGATTGCCCGATGCGAACTATTTTGAATGATTGCGGAAAAGGTAATTTAATTGCTGAAATGGCTGCGGTGAATGCTATTCAACGAAAAAACCCCAAAAGTTATCAAATAGCAAATGTAAAAAATGAACCTTATCCTGTTGTTGTGCAATTAGTAGGAAATTCTCCGGAGTTATTTGCGGATGCGGCAAAATTAGTGGCTGACTTAGGGGCAAAATCAATAGATATTAATATGGGTTGTCCGGTGAAAAAAATAGTTAACAATAATTCCGGCTCGGCTTTGATGAAAGATTTATTTTTAGCTTCTGAAATAATAAAAAGCACAGTAAATGCTACACAGCTGAAAGTAAGCGTTAAGTTTCGCAAGGGTTGGGATAATGAGCATATAAATGCGGTGGAATTTGCCAGAATGTGTGAAGATAACGGAGCGAGCTATATTACCATACATGGCAGAACAAAATCTCAAGGATATAGTGGAGAGGCAGATTGGAATATTATAGGAGAGGTAAAATCATCGGTAAAAATTCCGGTTATAGGCAATGGTGATATAACATCTCCGATTATTGCCCAAAAAAGAATAAAAGAAACAGGTGTCGATGGTATTATGATCGGACGAGCGGTTTTAGGAAATCCGTGGTTGTTGAACAGTGTTCACCATTATTTAGAATGCGGAAAAATTTTACAGGAACCTACGATTGGTGAAGTAAAAGAGATGCTACTTAAACATATACAATTGTTGGTTAAATATTATGGTGAAAAAGCTGGAATTGCTATTTCTCGAAAACATGTCGGATGGTATGTGAAAAGTTTTTACGAAGCAAAGAAATTCAGAGAACAATATACTAAATTAAATACACTTACAGAGACAATAAATTTGATTAATGATTATTTTTTGAGGATTGAAATATGAAAATTGTAGTCGGTGGGGCATCAAGTGTTGGCAAAAGTATTGTAGGCTACTTGAGTTTGGGTGATAATGATATTGTTGTGGTTGATGAAGATTCCGCAAAATTGGAAGAAATTGCCAAGGAATATGATGTGCAGCCGGTTTTAGGGTCTGTTTCTCATCCGAATGTACAAGAAAGTATAGGGATGAAAAATATGGATATGTTGGTAGCTGTTACCGATAATGATGAGATAAATATGGTTGCTTGCCAGGTGGCATATACATTGTTTAATGTTCCACGTAAAATCGCCAGGGTTGATTCTCAATATTTTTTAAACCCTTTATGGAATACACTCTATAATGAAAAAAGCTTACCTATTGATCTAGTAATTACTCCTGACGTAGAAATCGGAAAATTTATTACTGCTTTGTATAATTTGCCGGGAAGCTCTGCTGTCTTTCCCTTTTTGAATAATAAGATAAATATATTTGCATTTCGCCATAGAGACATAGATGTGCCTTTTATGAAATTTTCACTTAATCACATCAACCAAAAATTAAAAGAAGTTAGAGCAAAAATAGTTTTAATTGTAAGAGGAAACCGGAGAATATTACCTGATTCTGAAGATATTTATTTGCAACGTAATGATTTGATTTATATAAGCTGCTATTCTGAACAAAATACTGAAATAATGCGTTTATTCGGGGTTGATCACAATCCTTATGAAAAAGCGGTGATTTTCGGAGCTAATACAATTTCTTATTATTTAGCATCGCAAATTGAAAAAAATGAAAATGTGAGTAGTTGTAGCATTATTGAAGATAATGCGGAAAAGGCGGCAAAAATGGCTGAAAAATTAAATAATACGTCGGTGATTTTCGGTGAAATGATGAGTGATGTTATTTTGCAAGATGCCGGTTTTGCCAGTGCCGATGTAAGTATTTCCGTGACAGATAAAGATAAAGATAATTTATTAATTTCTTTATTAGCTTCTAAAAATAAAGAAACTCAAGCGCTATCTTTGGTTAACTCGAAAGATTATAATCAACTTGCTTTTAATATTAGGAACAATGTTATTATAGACCGCTCTGTTATCACAATATCAGGTATTTTACATTATTTACGTAAAGCGCGGATAAATGAAGCTTATTCAATAGGGCGCGGTATCGGAGAATTTTGGGAAATACGTTTGGGCAATGATAGCGTTAACTTAGGCAAGAGCGTTAAAGAACTCAAAATCCCGCAGGACTGTTCGGTTGTTTTGATAGCAAGGGGGGAAAGTTTAATTTACGAATTTAATGAACAGCGCTTACAAGCAGAAGATAAAGTTTTACTGTTTGTTGCTCCGTCTGATATTCGAGATATTGAAAAAATATTTTATTTATAGTTGATTAAATATCACTATAATCACTGAAAAATACTTGAAATTTAAAAAAAAATGCGATATGAAAAGGCAAATTTTGCGCATGCTTGTTAATGCGCCAGTATGTTTTTATTGAAGGATTATAAAAAATGAGTATGAGAAATATTGCCATTATTGCCCACGTTGACCATGGTAAAACAACATTGGTTGACGGGTTATTGCGTCAAAGCGGAACATTTCGCGATAATCAAAAGGTGGTTGATTGTGTAATGGATAGCAACGATTTAGAGCGTGAGCGCGGTATAACTATTCTTTCCAAATGCACATCGGTAGATTGGCACGGAACTCATATAAATATCGTTGATACTCCCGGACACGCTGATTTTGGCGGAGAAGTTGAACGTATTTTATCTATGGTTGACGGAGTGGTTTTGTTGGTTGATGCTTCGGAAGGTCCAATGCCGCAAACAAAGTTTGTGCTTGGGAAAGCTTTGAAAATAGGACTAAAACCGATTGTTGTTATTAATAAAGCAGATAAAGCTGATGCTCGTCCGGATGATGTGCTAAATGAAATATTTGATTTATTTGTTAGCTTGGATGCAAATGATGAACAGCTGGATTTTCCTACGTTATATGCTTCCGGACGGAATGGTTGGGCTGTTCGTGATTTAGCCGACGAGCATAAAGATTTAACACCTTTGTTTGAAACGATTTTATCTTATGTCAGTGAACCTGTGTGCGAACCGGATAAACCTTTCAGAATGTTGGCAACTACTTTGGAGGCAGATAAGTTTGTCGGACGTATTTTGACCGGAAAAATTCAAAGCGGTAGTGTAAAAGTAAATGATACTGTAAAAGTTATTAACCAAAATGGTGAAATAGAAAGAACAAAAATCACTAAAATAATGGCATACCAAGGATTGGAAAGAGTTGCTTTAAATGAAGCTCATGCCGGTGATATTGTCGCAGTAGCCGGAATTGTTAAAGGAACAGTTGCAGATACTATTTGTGCATTAGAGGTAAATCCTCAAGATTTCATTCATGCACAACCGATTGATCCGCCGACGTTAGTTATGACATTTTCGGTAAATGATTCTCCTTTGGCCGGAAAAGAGGGTGATAAGGTGACCTCTCGTGTTATTTGGGATAGGTTGGAAAAAGAAGCAGAAGGAAATATTGCCTTGAGAATTTCACGTACCGATAATACAGACAGTTTTGAAGTTGCCGGTCGCGGTGAATTGCAACTTGGTGTTTTGATTGAAACTATGCGTCGTGAAGGATTTGAATTGTCTATTTCTCGTCCGCGCGTAATTATGAAACGCGATGAAAACGGACAGCTTTTGGAGCCTGTCGAAGAAGTGGTAGTAGATGTAGATGAAGAATACTCAGGAACCGTGGTAGAAAAACTAGGCCAGCGTCGTGCAGAAATGATTGATATGATACCTTCACAGGTTGGTAATAAAGTTCGCTTAGTTTTCCACGCCCCATCACGTGGTTTAATAGGATATCATTCCGAATTTTTGACAGATACACGTGGAACAGGTGTGATGAATAGGATTTTTTATGACTTTGAACCGTATAAGGGCGAGATAGATGACCGACGTAACGGAGTTATGATTTCTAGCGAAAATGGTCAGGCAATTGCATATTCTTTGTGGAAATTACAAGATAGAGGCCCGATGTTTGTTGAACATAACAGTCCGGTATATGTTGGTATGATAATCGGAGAACATAATAAATACAATGACATTGATGTTAATCCGACTAAATCTAAACAGCTTACCAATATTCGTGCTGCCGGTAAAGATGAAGCCATTGATTTGATTCCTCCTAGGAAATTGAGTTTGGAACAGGCTTTATCGTATATTCAAGCTGATGAACTTTTGGAGGTTACTCCTAAATCTTTGCGTTTGCGTAAACGTATTTTAGACCCGATTGCTCGCAAACGTGCTAAGATGAGTAACGACGAATAATAAAAAGAGGGCATCAATCAAGATGCCTTTTTTGTTAACTTATTGACACAATATGGTATTTTATGTTATAATTCGGACATAAGTAGCAGGGAGGTATATAATATGTTTGAAGAATTTTTTGAAAATACCAAACGAACAATGTCTGAAGTTTTGCATCATCAAATAAACGATGAGCAAGTCAAAGCTTTTTTGCATTACACCGAACTCGGATACAAAAAAAACGGCTATTTATTGCCGCTTTTTAAACATCGAAAAGAATATGAAGGATATTCAAACTCTTTGATTTATGATTTAAGGCCTCAAAAACTTGATACTCTGTGCGTTGATTATGCACGCTATAAGAGACAGCAAAAAATTAAAGGTGAAATGGCAAAGTATTTTGAAGAAGTTATTTTTCCGAAAATAAAAAATTTTGCAGATAGAAGGCAGAGTGTCGTCGGATATCACGGTTTGGAGCATAGTGAAGGGGGGGGATTAAGAGCTTTGGATTTGGCTATTTCTCTAGGATACGAGCGCAAAGAAGAATTAATACCGGTGTTGTTGGCGGCAGCTATTCACGATTGTGCCCGCAGAGATAATTCCGCAAATTGGCATCATGGACCTGAAGCTGCAGAAATGCCTGATGTGCAACATTTGCTCGATGATAAAGAATTTAATTTAAGTTCTTTTCAAAAAGAAAGTGTAAAAAATGCAGCAAGAGTTCATACTATTGCTCAGCCTTATGACGGAAAACAGTATGATTATGTTCAAAAATGCTTATGCGATGCAGATAGAATACGTCTTTCTTGGGAAAGAGGGCATAGTTCAAAACACTTTTTTACTAAATTGGGAGATGAATTGGGAAATATGAATCCTTATCTGGTTGATGATTATTTACACGGTTGGGATTATATAATGAAAAAGTTTTCGGTAAAACCTATAGCGGGTCCGTTGGCAGATAAATATACCATTATATACAATAAGAATCTTGCACGTAAAAGTATGGCGTTCGTTTCCCCTAATTTTCGCAATAAGTCTTATGGTAAAGGGAAAGATGGTCGCTATTAAAGAATAGTATTTTCTTTGAAACTAAAGCCACGCAGAAGTTCATCACTCGACATCGGGCGTTTACCTTGTCTTTGAATTTGTAAAACTTTTAAAGCTCCGTCTGAGGTAGCGATAATCAGTTCATTTACTCCTTTTACGATAGTTCCGGCTTGAGCGGTTATCGAAACTTTTTCGGTTTGTAAGATTTTAAAGCGTTCACCTTCATACTCAAAATACATAGCAGGATAAGGACAGAATGCGCGTATTTTGTTATAAAGTATATCGGTTGACTGGTTAAAATCTATTTTACATTCCTCTTTTTCCAATTTTGGTGCATAACAAGCAAAAAAATCGTTTTGTTTTTGCAAAGGATAGTTCGTTATATCTGTTAATACTTCGGAAATTAAATCTGCACCGATATTCATTAGTTTATCATGCAAATCACCTCCGGTCATTTCTTTGGTAACTTCGATTTCTTTTTTAAGAAGCATATCTCCGGTATCCAGTCCTTCTGCAACCTGCATAATGGTTACACCGCTTTTTTTATCACCTGCTTCAATACATCTTTGAATCGGAGCAGCTCCGCGCCAACGCGGTAAAAGAGAAGCGTGTATATTTAAGCACCCTAAAGGAAAAGCTTCTAAAATATCTTTCGGCAAAATTAACCCGTATGCTGCGACTACTGCAACATCGGCTTTAAGTTCTGCAAATTTTTGCTTTTCTTCAGTAGAACGTAATGTTTTGGGAGTTCTTACTTCAATATTATTTTCTTCCGCTAAAAGATGGACGGGGGTCTTATTTAGCTTATTTCCCCTGCCTGAAATTTTGGGTTCACGAGTATAAACGCAAATAACATTATGTTCTTTTATTAAACACTGGAGCGCCGGTACAGCAAAGTCCGGCGTTCCCATAAATACAACTTTCATTAATCACCTGTATCAACATGATTGTAATTGACTTTTATTTTGTAGTCGCTTGAAAAATCTTTAAGTAAGGCATCTGCCATTTCTTTGGCATTTTCTTCATAGATAGTTTGTTTTAGCAATTCTTTTTTATCATCTTGAATAGATGCCGAATCATCGTAGATATTTGTTGTTTCTGCAACAATATAGTCATCTCCGATTTTGATTGTTTGCGGCTCATTTTTAGCAGAGGCAAAAAGTTTTTTCATTTCTACAAAAGAAACTTTATCAATAGTTTCGTTACGTGTTGCCGGACGACTGTTTATAACTTGCAAATTGTAACGACTTGCAATATCTGACAAATCATCACCGGCTTCTAAGTCATGCTCAATATTATCAACTGTTTCTTGGGTAACAGAAGCGCGCTCATTTTCAAGCCACATAGCTTTTAAACGATCTTGAGCTTCTTCGCGCGGTAATTGGTGAGTTTCGGTTATTTTATCAATCATAACAACAGCTATTCCGTCATCAGTTTCGACGGCTTGACCGGTTTCACCCTCGTTATATGAAAAAGCAGTATCCAGAAAGTCTTTATTGGAAATAACACTTTTCAATATTTCATCTGCATATTTAACGTTACCTTCTTCATCAAGACCTTTTACTTTATGTAAATTTTCATTATAGGAAGCTGCTATTTCCGTAAGTGCTGTTCCTGCTCCTAATTTGTCTTCAAGAGCAGCGATAACATCGGAATTATTATCATAAGCTCTGTCTTGACGAAGCTCATCAGTGATTTTTGTGTTAACTTCAGAACGATTGACTTTATTAGCAACTTTAATGTCATTCACTTGTAAAATTTGCCAACTATCGGCAATTTTTTGCGGTTCGGAATACTTACCGGCGTCAAGTGTAAAGATTATTTGAGAAAGTTCTTCGGAAACATCATTTGCACTGACAAATCCCAAATTTATTTCATCCGGATTTTGACCGTTTTCTTCGGCAACTTTAGCAAAATCACGTCCTTCGAGCAAACTTGCATAAGCGGCATCGGCTTTTTCTTCACTGTCAAATACCATTTGCATAACCGAGCGTTGCTCTCCTTGCTCAAATTCGTCAATATGCTCTTTGTAATAAGATTCTATTTCTTCCGGAGTAATTTCAATTTCAGATGTTAGTTTTTCTTGTGGTAAATATAAAACCGTTAAATCACGAGTTTCAGGAAGCATGAGATCTTCACTCATATCATCATAATATTGATCTAGTTCCTCATTTGTTGGTTCTCTGGTTATATTTGCCTTGTCATTTTCAATTTTTATATATCTGAAGGTGCGGCGTTGTCCCACAACTTTTGCCATTTGATTAAGTTGAACTTTAGGAACATTTACGTAAGCTACTTGGGAATCCAGCAATATCTTACGAGCCACATTGCGTTTAATATCCTGAATCATTTCCGCTTCTGTTTTTCCCGAACGATTTAAAAACCATTTATATGCTTCATAATCAAATTTACCGTTGTTTTGAAATTGAGGCATTAACAACAGGATTTGACGAACCAAATTTTCAGTAATATCAATATTGTATTTTTTCATGGTATTTTCTAAAATAAGGTCATCCAATTTAGCTTTCAGCAAAGTATTGGCTATTTGAGCCTTTTTCCCTCCATCTTCATCAATATCAATGGCGCCGAGTGCTTTTAGACGAGAAATATCGCGTTGCAACATATAGGAAAATTCGCTTTGTGAAATTTCAAAATCATCTACTTTAACAACTGCTTTATTGCTGTTGGCGGTAGTAATGTAACCGGAAACTCCGAATAACGACATAAAACTTAAAGCGGTAATGGTTAAGATAATTTTTGTGAATATGCTGTTACGCATTTTTGAAATTTTGCTAATCATAATTTCTTCCTTATTTTTTAAAGTTATTTTTGCTACATTATAGAAAGATAATTCATTATTGCAATTTTTAAATTAATTTATGCAACACAAATAAAGTAGGGGCAAATTTACTTTTTTTGTAGAAATTTATTTTTTGCTGTGCTAAAAGTATACCAGTTTTAAAGTTTTTAATGAGGTTTTAATATGGTTCGCAAAAAGTTAATTGCGGGTAACTGGAAAATGAATTGCTTATCTGCAGAAGGTTCGGCTCTGGCTAAAGATGTAGCGACGGCTGTGAAAAATAATAAGTTTGATTGTGATTTTTTGGTTTGTCCGCCGTTTACTTTGTTGACAACCGTAAAGAAGTGTCTGCGAGGCAGTAAGATATCGCTTGGTGCTCAAGATGTTCACTTTGCCGATAAAGGCGCACATACCGGAGATATAAGTTCGTTAATGCTGAAAGATTTAGGGTGTTCTCATGTTATCATAGGTCACTCTGAAAGAAGAGTCGACCACTTTGAAACAGATGAACTGGTTAATAAAAAAGCAGTAGCAGCTCATAATACAGGTATTGTTACGGTTATTTGTATAGGTGAAACCGGCGAACAAAGAGATAATGGAGAGACAATTAAGGTTTGCGAATCGCAGATTATGGGATCAGTTCCGGATGATGCTACCGCCAAAAATACGGTTATTGCTTATGAGCCGATTTGGGCGATAGGAACCGGTAAAACTCCTACAGCAGCAGATGTTGAAGAAGTTCATGCAGCAATTCGTAAAACCTTGGCCAAAAAATTAGGCAAAGCAACGGCAAATAAAATGCGCATCTTGTATGGTGGTTCGGTAAAGCCTAATAATGCTGCTGAATTATTGAGTTTGCCGGATGTAGATGGTGCTTTAATCGGCGGCGCCAGCTTAAAAGCAGAAGATTTTATAAATATTGCAAAAAACGCTTGTAAATAGAAAGGATTGAAAGATGGGTTCCGTATTGTTGGTATTACAGTTAATTGTAGCGATTTTTTTAGTTGTGATTATTTTAATGCAGCGTTCAAACGGCGGTGCTTTGAGCGGTTTAGGCGGTGATAGCGGTATCGGTGGCTTGATAAGCGCAAGAGGAAAAGGTAATATTTTAACCAGAATAACTGCAGTGTTGGCTACTTTGTTTTTTGCCTTAAGTATGGCTTTATCCATTTATTTCAGCCATGTTGAAGTAGCTAAAAAAGGCTCCATATTGGATACTCCTGTGACAACTTCTTCATTACCGACTAACGAGGCAAAGTCTGAAGAACCTGCTCCGGCTGATAATGCTTCACAAGAACCTCAAGTCCCGGTTGCGGAGTAAAGATATTGAAAAGTTAGACGAACATAAGGCACTTTTTCGTAAAGTGCCTTTGTCGCTTTTTTAGGACTATTTTTAAGGAAAATATAATGTCAGAAATAAAATTAAATCCAAATTCAAAATTTATATTTATTACCGGCGGAGTGGTATCTTCTCTCGGTAAAGGTTTGGCCTCAGCTTCATTGGCGGCTGTTTTACAAGCCAGAGGTTATAAAGTAAGATTACGTAAATTAGATCCCTATTTGAATGTTGATCCAGGGACTATGAATCCGTGTCAGCATGGTGAGGTTTTTGTAACGGATGACGGAACAGAAGCAGATTTGGATTTGGGACATTATGAACGCTTTTCCGGCGTTCCGGCTAAGCGCACGGATAGTATTACTACCGGAAAAATTTATCAGCGCGTTATTGAAAAAGAACGTCACGGTTTTTATTTGGGGTCAACCATTCAAGTTATTCCGCATGTTACAAACGAAATTAAAGAATTTATTTTATCTGACATTAATGATGAAGATTTTGTTTTATGTGAAATCGGCGGAACGGTCGGTGATATTGAAGGTCAGCCATATTTAGAAACAATACGACAAGTTGCGTATGAGTTAGGGCGAGAGAGAACAATGTTTATTCACGTTACACTTTTGCCATTCATTCCGACTGCCGGTGAGCTAAAGACCAAACCGACACAACATTCGGTGAAAAAATTACAAGAATACGGGATTCAGCCTGATATGATTTTGTGTAGAACACAGATGGTTATTCCGGAAAACGAAAAACGCAAATTGGCGTTGTTCTGCAATATTAAAGAAGAAAATGTGATCACAGCAATGGATGCTGCCAGCATATATCAAGTTCCGCTTGCTTATTCGGCAGAGGGTATGGATAGACAGGTATGCAAACATTTCAATTTGCCGTATGATAAACCTAGTGATTTAAGTAAATGGCAACAAATTGTAGATATTTTACGCTCACCTGAAGGTGAAGTCAGAATAGCGGTTGTAGGTAAATATATGATGTTGCTTGAAGCATATAAATCGTTACACGAAGCTTTGGTTCACGGCGGCATAGCAAATAAGTATAAAGTTCGAATTAAATGGGTCGATTCGGAAACTCTGGAAACTCAAAATCCGGATGATATATTAAATGATGTCAGTGCAATTTTGGTTCCGGGCGGATTTGGTTTACGTGGAACGCAAGGTATGATTAATGCGATTAAGTATGCACGCGAAAATAGAGTTCCGTTTTTGGGTATTTGCTTCGGAATGCAAATGGCTGTCATCGAAACCATGCGCAATTTGTGTGGCATAAAAAATGCCAATACGACAGAATTAGATGAAAATTGTGAGCCGGTAATCGGTTTGATGACAGAATGGGATAAAGATGGAGCAAAACAAATTCGCCATAAAAATGGGGATTTAGGTGGGACAATGCGTTTGGGGGCTTATGATTGTGTGTTGAAATCAGGTTCTAAAGTATCGCAAATTTATGGCTCTGAAAAAATATCCGAAAGGCATCGTCATCGCTATGAAGTGAACATAAAATATAAAGATATGCTTAACAAAGCAGGAATGTCAATAGTAGGGACATCACCTGATGGTAATTTGCCGGAGATTGTTGAAAGGTCAGAGCATCCTTGGTTTATAGGTGTTCAGTTCCATCCGGAATTGAAGTCTCGTCCGTTTGAACCTCATCCCTTGTTCGTTTCTTTTATAAAGGCGGCAATAGACAATTCAAGATTAGTGTAAGATTTATGGCAATAAAAAAGGCTTTCGAATTTTTATATTCGAGAGCCTTTTTTATTGTAATCAGGTAAAATCTCCAAATACCTCAACGCTTGCAATACGTATATGAACTCCGAGTTCTTTGTCTTTTTTGCTCAAATAGTCTGCAATACGTTCGGTTTCTCGAGCAATTACAGGCATCCGCTGGTTAAAGAACAGTGAGGAAGTAAGCTCAATGTTCTGTGACAGTAAATACTTGTCAAAGACACTGATGCCATCTTTCTTCTTATGCTGTTCAATAAGCTTCAGATTATACAGATAACGATCATAATAACCCAGCGCATTGAGGGCTAAAGTATGCCCAATCTGCTTGAAGGCAGATACCTGAGATGCTTTTTGACATCCTTCAAGAGCCACCACGGATATATACCTTCCTCCGTGATTATAGGTACTGACAATCAAGTCATCAGGAAAGGTGAGGCACTTTACAAGTTCCTGTCGATAGTTTTCTCCAAGTTTGGCAATGCAGAGATTTTGATTGTCAAAATCGTTAATCTCTTTTTGCAAAACAGATTGAGCTGTATGAGTTTCTGTCATCAGTTTATAAATCTTCACACAGCCTATTTCTTGTTCAACCCTATATCCGATGATTGGAGTTGGATGTTCTTTGAAAGCACTTGCGTAGAGAATGCAAGCCGTAGCAAGAGAAGGCTTGGGATCATGTCCGTTAAGACCATAACCATAAGCGGTTTTACAAACTGACAGAGCAACATTTTGCCCATAGCTTTTACGAAATTCTTTAATGTTCATAATTCTAAAATTTTTTGGTTAATAATAGTCTAAATTATCTAAAGCATTGTTGCATTTTAGAAATGTTGTTTAAATTGTCAATACTATTTTAATAAAAAAAACGCTGAAAAAGCGTTTTTTAATCTTTATGGCGAAATGTTATTCTTCCTTTGGTTAAATCATAAGGGGTCATTTCAATATCAACTTTATCTCCCACCATAACTCTAATGCGGAATTTGCGCATTTTTCCTGCAGTGTGAGCTAATATTTCTACTCCGTTTTCCAATTTAACGCGAAACATCGCATTAGGTAATTTTTCAATAACTTCGCCGGTAAGTTCTAGCAATTCTTCTTTACTCATACAAAACCTCAAAATTTATTTATTTGTCAAAATGTATAAACATAATATGATTAATTTGCAAGCAAAATATAGAATATTTACTCATTTTTTTGCAGTTATGATTTTAATAGCCTCTTCTTCTGTCAGCGAACTGGCGGCATAACCTTTCGGAATACGGTAGTTATTTTTACCACATTTCAAATACATACCGTATTTTCCTCGGCTTAAAACAATATCTTCTTGAGTTTGAGGATGCTTACCTAAAATTTTAGCTTGAGAGGTGACATTTTGCAAAATTTCTTCTGCACGCTCCAAAGTAATGTTGAAGATATTATCGTCACCGGTTAAAGATTTAGACGTCGTTCCTTGTTTAAGATATTGTCCGTATTTACCTATATTTACCTCAATTCCATTTCCTAAATTACGAGGGAGAGATACCAAAATCAAAGCTTGTTGCTGAGTTAATTCTTCCGGTTTAATAAACTTAGGCAAAGCAACCCGTTTAGGTTTTTCAGTGGTTGCGGTGGCTTCTTCTCCGAGTTGAACATAGTATCCGTAAGGTCCTTTTTTGATATAAATATTCAAAGAATTGTATTGTCCCATAAGTTTATCTTCGGATATATTGGGTTTATTGGCATTATCAAGTTCTTTTTGCTCTTCTTCTTTAGTGTCAGTCAACGGTTTAGTATAAGAACAATCTGGATATTCCGAGCAACCGAGAAAAGCCCCGAATTTACCGAATTTAATACTTAAATGTCCCTTGTGACATTGTGGGCAGCTGCGTGGATCCGAACCATCTTCTCGCGGTGGAAACAAATGTGCTGACAAAGCTTCATCAATTCGACTAATAACCTCACTTATTTGCAAAGGTTTAACGCTATCTACCGTTTTAATAAACTTCGTCCAAAAACCGCTTAATAACTTTTGCCAATCCATATTCCCCGATGAAACGTCATCCAAGAATTCTTCCAATTGTGCCGTAAAATCATATTCAACGTATTTTTTGAAAAAGTTTTCCAAAAATACGGTTACTATACGACCACGATCTTCCGGAATGAAACGCAATTTTTCTACTTTTACATATTTGCGTTCTTGCAAAACAGCAATAATGTTGGCATAAGTTGATGGTCTGCCAATGCCGAGTTCTTCAAGTTTTTTAACTAAACTTGCTTCAGTAAATCTCGGAGGAGGAGTGGTGAAATGCTGAGCTGTTTTTACGTCATCTTTACTTACATTTTCACCTGCTTCAACGTTTGGTAAAATAATATTTTCATCATCATCATCTGAATCGTCTTTGCTCTCCTGATATAATTTTAAAAATCCGTCAAATTGAATAACTTGTCCGGTAGCACGTAACGTAATTTTTTTATCTTGCGATTTTACGTCAATCACTACTTTATCAAAAATAGCCGGATTCATTTGACAAGCGACAGTTCTTTTCCAAATCAATTCATAAAGTTTATAGGCATCATTATCTAATTTAAGCTCCATTTTCTTCGGAGTGTTCATTACGTCTGACGGACGAATGGCTTCGTGTGCTTCTTGGGCATTTTTTGTTTTATTTTTATATTCTTTGGCAGTTTTAGGTAAATAACTGTCGCCAAAATATTTTTTAATTGCTTCTCGACATGAATTTATAGCGTCCTTTGAAAGATTTACGGCATCTGTACGCATATAAGTAATAATACCATCTTCATAAAGTTTTTGTGCAACCTGCATAGTCTTTTTGGCCGAGAAACGCAATTTACGGGCAGCTTCTTGTTGCAAAGTTGATGTTGTAAACGGCGGAGCCGGATAGCGGCTGGCTTTTTTGCGTTCAACATCATCAACGTTGAAATTTTGCGCTTCTATTTTTAATTTTGCATCATTTGCTTTTTCGGCGCTGTTTAATGAAAATTTATCAAGTTTTTTACCGTCAAGGGTTATCAAATGTGTAAGGATGGCTGCGTGAGATTGTGTAAGAAAATTAACATCAACCGTCCAATATTCTTCAGGTTTAAATTTTTCAATTTCATTCTCTCGCTCGCAAATCAATCGTAGTGCCACTGATTGAACGCGTCCGGCAGATTTTGATCCTGGTAATTTACGCCATAAAACCGGAGATAAAGTAAAGCCTACTAAATAATCAAGTGCGCGCCGCGCCATGTAGGCACTCACCAAATCCTGATCTATTTCTCGCGGATTTTCAATACCTTCTTTAACTGCTGATTTTGTAATTTCGTGGAATACAACACGCTGAATTTTTTTACCATCTAGCTTCTTTTTTTCTTTCAATTCTTCTAAAATATGCCAAGCGATAGCTTCTCCTTCTCTATCTGGGTCGGAGGCAAGGATTAAAGTATCGCAATCTTTCAATGCAGCTATAATATCATTCAGGTGTTTGCGTCCGGCAGAACTGAATTCCCATTGCATGGCAAAGTTGTGATCAGGATCAACAGAGCCGTCTTTACTTGGTAAATCTCTTATATGTCCGTAACTTGCCAATACTTTGTAATCAGTTCCTAAATATTTATTGATTGTTTTGGCTTTTGCCGGAGATTCTACTACCACTAATTTCATTTTATGTTCCCGTTTATTTTATCTTTGCTACCTTATTGCCGACCTGTCTTTCAATTTTTCCTAAAAATTCCAATTCGGTTAATTGCACAAAAAATTCTGCCTGACTTAATCCGCAAACTCGTAGCAATTCATCAATATCAACACCTTCATAAGAAATAAAATTCAGCAAATTACATTCTTCCATTTCCGGTGTAATATTTGTTGAGTTTCGGTTAGAAATATTTACATTATTTTGTGGTTTGTCAAGAGGCAATTCTGCGATTTTTAGCTTTTTTATATGTCTTGCAGATTGCATACTTAATACATTAAGTATGTCTGCTGAACTTTCTGTTAAAACAGCGCCTTCTTTGATAAGTTGGTTGGAGCCGGCAGCTCTATTTTCGGTGGGAGATCCTGGAACGGCAAAAACTTCTTTCCCTTGTTCAAGAGCTAAACGAGCAGTAATTAAAGAACCTGAATGTAATCCGGCTTCCACCACTACAACCCCGTCTGAAAGAGCTGAAATAATTCGATTTCTGCGTGGAAAATTAGAAATTTGTGCCTTAGTTCCCATAGCAAATTCTGAAATAATTAAGCCTTGTTTGCATATTTGCCGGTAAAGTTCCTCGTTTTCTTTCGGATACACTTCATCAACACCGGTTCCGACCACGGCGATAGTCACTCCTTTTTGTTCATTGGCAAAAAGCGCACCTTTATGAGAGGCACTATCGATTCCACGTGCCATCCCAGATATAACCATTACTTGGTTTAAGGTTAAGTCGTAAGCCAAATGAGAGGCCATTTTTCGTCCGGCAATTGATGCATTACGGGCACCGACGATGGCAATTGCCTGAGTATATTTCAACAAGTCAATATTTCCGAGTGCATAAATTATCGGCGGCGCATCATTTAACTCAAGCAATCGTTTTGGATATATTTCATCACAATATGCTATGATTTTGACATTCTTTTCTTGGGCTGTTGCCAATTCTGTTTCTGCCAATTCTCGCGGATAAACGGATTTTTTGCGTCCGGCAAGTTCAAGAGCTTTTTTAACATTACCGGCACGTCTTACATATTCATAAAAAGTGACAGGGCCGATGCCATCGGTTCTTATAAGTTGCAATATATCCAGCAGTATACTATCAGTCATTTTTTTTCTTGAAGGTTATTTTACTTTCTTCTCCGTTAAGCAGGCGCTTGATGTTTTCGTGATGTCTGACAATGACTAATATCGCGATTGCCGTATAAAATATTGAATATATCGGAGGACACAGAAAAAAGGCTATCAAAGGAACAATTGCAGCAGCAGTTAATGCAGATAGGGAAGAATAGCGGAAAGTAAAAGCCATAGCCAACCACACAAAGAAGGCACAAAAAGCAACAATCGGCTGCGTCATTAATATAAAACCGAAAGATGAAGCAACGCCTTTCCCACCCTTAAATTTAAGCCAAATCGGAAAATTATGTCCCAAAATACCGCAAGTTCCGGCAACAAGAGATGCCAAAACATTAAGCATTAGTGAACCATTATTAATAGGTATTGATGGAACTAATTTGTATGCGGCATAGGCTGCAATACCGGCTTTGAAAGCATCAAGTAAAACCGTAAGCAAAGCTAACCATTTGTTTCCTGTTCGCAAGACATTAGTAGCTCCTATATTTCCGGAACCTATTTTTCGAATATCCCCGTAACCCGCTAAATAGCATAGAACTAGGCCAAAAGGGACTGAACCGATTAAATATCCGCCCAAAGCGCACAAAATTAATGTAAGCATATCCGCCTCCCTTATAAAATTTCTTAATTATTAGCCGAATAGATAAAATTTTTCAATCAATTTTTACAAATAAGAAAAATTCTGTTGAAAGGCGGTAAAATAATAATGACAACGAAAATAAAATTTGTAACATACATAGTAGGTTTAAAAGAGGATTAGGGACAATGGAGCCGAAATTTAAGCGTGTGATGCTGAAATTATCCGGAGAAGGAATGTCCGGCGCGGATAAAAATGGTATTGATGTAGAAGTCATAAAAAAATTGGCTTCGCAGATAGTGGAACTGTATCAACGCAAAGTTCAGGTTTGTATTGTAGTCGGCGGAGGAAATTTTTTCCGCGGAGCTAAAAAAGCCGGCGCAATGATGGATAGGAGTATTGCCGATCAAATAGGAATGTTGGCGACCGTGATGAATGCAATGGCTCTTAAAGCTGTTTTACAAGAGATGTCGATACCGGTAAAGGTGTTTTCCGGTATAAGTGTTCCGCAAATTTGTGATAATTACACTTATAGAGAAGCATCGCAAGCGTTAAATAATAACAATGTTCTTATTTTTGCCGGAGGTACCGGTTCTCCATATTTTACTACTGATACCGGTGCGTCTCTTCGAGCAGTGGAAATGCATTGTGATATTTTAATGAAAGCTACACAGGTGGATGGAGTTTATGATTCTGATCCGCGCGTAAATCCGCAAGCTAAACGATATGATACGATAACCTTTTCTGAGGTTTTGGCTCAGCATTTGGATGTTTTGGATATGACGGCAGTTTCGATGGCTGAAGCCGCTGATTTACCGGTAATGATTTTTGCATTGAACGGGGAAAATTCTATTGTTAAGGCTGTGTGCGGAATGGAAAAATGCACTATTATCAAAAAATAAAGGGGTTAAAATGACAGATTATAATTCGCTAAAAAATGATACATTGGAAAGAATGGAAAAAACAGTTGAAGCTCTGAAAAGTGATTTCGGAGGATTACGTGCAGGTAGAGCTCATGCCAGTCTGCTTGATGGAATTTTGGTGGAAGCATATGGTAATATGACTCCGATTAGTCAGGTTGGAACGGTAGGCGTTCCAGATGCCCGTACTTTGTCGATTAGTGTGTGGGATAAAGGATTGGCTAAAAGCGTAGAAAAGGCTTTGCGTGAAAGTGACTTAGGGTTGAATCCGATGTCTGACGGACAGCTTATTCGTATACCTATCCCGCCGCTTAGTGAAGAACGTCGTAAAGAGCTGGTTAAAATTGCCGGCAAATATACAGAACAAAGCAAGGTGGCAATTCGTAATATTCGTCGTGATGCCATGGATGAGGTTAAAAAAATGAAAAAAGATGCTCTGATTTCTGAAGACGATGAAAAGAAATATAATAATGATATTCAGAAATGGACTGATGATGCCGTAAAGAAGATTGATGAACAATTTTCTGCCAAAGAACAGGATATTATGCAGGTATAAATATGGTTGACGGGACTTCAATAAATCATATAGCATTTATAATGGATGGGAATCGTCGTTGGGCGAAAAAACATAATATGCCGATTGCGATGGGGCATCGCAAAGGAGCCGAAACTCTGACGGAAATTGCCAAAGCTGCTAAAAATATGGGCGTTAAATATATGACAGTATATGCTTTTTCTACCGAAAATTGGGGAAGAGAAATTTCAGAAGTTAATGCTTTAATGGATTTATTGCGTCATTATTTAGATAATGGTTTTAAAGAGTTGCAGAAAAATGATGTCCGCATAATTTTTATTGGTGAAAAATATATGTTGGCAGAAGATATAAGGCAAAAAATTAGTCAAATAGAGATGCAAACAGCCAAAAATAATTCTGCTGTTCTATGTGTAGCTTTAAGTTACGGAAGTAGACAAGAAATTGTGCAAGCCGTGCGCGAAATTGCCAAAGAAGTAGAGTCTGGGAAGTTATCAACAGACGATATAAATGTTGATAAATTTACTAAATTTTTATACACGAATGGTATACCTGACCCAGATTTGGTAGTTCGAACCAGTGGCGAAAAGAGAATAAGCAATTATTTGCTTTGGCAAACAGCATACAGCGAATTTTATTTTTCTGATACGTTGTGGCCGGATTTTTCAAAAGAAGAACTGGAGCATATTATTGAAGACTATTCCAAAAGGGAGAGAAGATATGGTAAGTCGTAAGTTCGGAGCTATTGCTAAAAGAATTTTAGCTGCAATTGTAATGATTCCCATTGCAATTGTTACACTATATATAGGTAGTCCGTATGTAGAGGTTTTGGCGATTGTTGTCGGCGGATTATTGGCTTGGGAGTGGGCTAATATGCTTTCGATTCCGCATAAAGCTTCTTATTATGTGACGGCATACATAATGAGTTTGGCAATTGCAATATGGAGTTATAACTTTTCAGTTATACTGACAATGATGGCGGTTATTTCTGCAGTTGTTTGGTTTATTTCTGAAAAAGAAAAACATCGTCGTTTGCTGACTTTAGGAGTGGCTTATATATCTATAGGTATTGCTTCACTGATTTGGATATATCGTTCTTTTGATCCTAGTGAGGGTAATTTTGATCCGCGCTATAACTACAGTTTTATTATGACTGCGTGGTTTTTTCTTATGGTGTGGAGTATGGATATCGGCGGTTTAGTCGTCGGATGTAATTTGCGAGGTCCAAAACTTGCTCCAAAAATAAGCCCTAACAAAACGTGGTCAGGATTATGCGGTGGTATATTACTGGCAATGTCTGTAAGTATCATCTTTATGTATTTTTGTACGCAAGTTATGGAAATTCCATTTTATGATTTTTCTAAATTTCGCTATATTTCGTTTTCATACAGTCCCCTTAAAATTCGCTATGAATGGAATGTAAATTCGCAAATGTTTTATGCTTTAATGGCGGCAGTTGTTGCTATTTTGGCGCAGATAGGTGATTTAGTGGAATCTGCAATTAAGCGTTTAGTGGGAGTAAAAGATTCTTCTAAACTTATTCCCGGACACGGCGGGGTTTTTGACCGTATAGACGGTCTGATTTTTGCAGCTCCGTTTGTATATTTATTCTTTATGTATATTTTGTAGTGAGGTGAAATTATGGAAATTTTATCGAATATTTTATATTATGTTGTTCCTTTTGTTATTCTTTTAGGGGTATTGGTTTTTGTTCACGAGTTCGGGCATTTTATCGTAGCTCGCTTGTTGGGGGTTAAAGTTGTTGCTTTTTCCATAGGATTTGGTAAAGAATTGTGGAGCCATACCGATAAAAAGGGAACATGTTGGAAAATTTCCGCAGTTCCGCTTGGAGGATACTGTCAGTTTTTGGGTGATGCCGACGCTTCATCATCAACGACAAGCAAATCACTGTCAAAACTTTCAAAAAAAGAAAAAGCCATGGCTTTTCCTTTGCAGAAAACGTGGAAAAAATTGGCAATTGTAGTTGCCGGTCCTCTGTTCAATTATTTGTTGGCTATTCTGATTTTTATCGGCATTTTCTTTGCCTATGGAAAAATGATTCACCCTTCGGTTGTGGGAGGTGTTATTGAAGGAAGTGCCGCTGCTGAAGCTGGTATTATGGCCGGAGATGAAATTATAAGTATAAACGGAAAACTTACGCCAGACTTTCAGACTTTGAGTAATGAAGTTGCACTCAGCGAATCTGATGAAGCAGATGTTGAAGTTAAGCGTCCGCTTAATGTTTCTATGCAAACAGAGCAAATAACATATTGCGAATGCGGAGAAGAAAAAAATGGACAGATGATAGGCGTGCGTTCAATTCCGGCAGACAGAAACGAGGAAACCGGAGAATTGTTACCGGTTCCGGTAATAATCGATGAAGTGTTTCCTGGTAGTCCTGCCGAAAAAGCCGGAATAGTAAAAGGCGATGTCTTTGAAAGTATAAACGGGGTAGAATTAACATATTTTGATGAACTTAAAAAATATGTTGCAGAGCATAACGGTGAAAATCTGGATATCAAGGGCCGTCGAATGCTTAATTTGAAAGTTTTGCTGAAAGATACAGATTATAATAATGAAGTAGGCGGAAAAAGCAAGCGCAGAATGCTAGGGGTGAGTTCTACGCCGGAACTGGCATTTAGTGAAAAATTAAGTTTTATTGAGTCTGTGAAAGCCGGTTTTGAAGAAACCTACAGCATAACAGCAATGACATTACGCGGAGTTTGGCAGATGATTACCGGACAGCGCGGTGGACAGGATGTAGGAGGAATAATTCGTATTGCTGAGATGTCAGGAGATGTGAGTAAAACGGGCGGTATTGTAGGATTTATATACTTTATGGCACTTTTATCTGTTAATTTGGGATTGATTAATTTGTTCCCAATTCCTGTTCTAGATGGAGGCAATATAGTTATTTTCTTGATTGAGATGGTTATTGGCCGTGATCTGAAAGAAAACATTAAGGATTATATTTTTAAATTTGGCTTGCTGATAATTTTGGCAATTATGTTATTGGCAACGTGGAATGATATTCTGCATTTAGCAAGTCGGTGGTTTTATTAATTAAAGGAAAAAAATATGAAAAAAATAGCTTATGTCGGGTTAATGACAAGTATATTGGCTTTTCAAGCAAACGCAGCCGATTTTTATGTGAAAAAAATTGAAGTAGATGGTTTGCAACGTGTTGAAAAGGCCACGGTATTGTCATATTTGAATATTCGTCGTGATTCGCGAATTTCACAAGATAAGTTGGATAAGTCGTTTAAGAATTTATATGAAACCGGATTATTCAGTGATATTAGTTTTGATACAGCAACGGCAAATGTGCTTAAGATTAATGTAAAAGAAAATCCGATTATAGGAAAAAGAGCTTTTGACGGTAATGACAAAATTGATGATAAGATTTTGGAAGCGGAAGTTCAACTTGGACCGCGCTCGGTTTACGATAAAGCAAAGGTTCAACAAGACGTACAAAGAATTTTGGATGTTTATCGTAAAACCGGCCGTTATTCGGTTACGGTTGAGCCAAAAATTATTGAGCGTGATGAAAATAGGGTTGATTTAATATATGAAATTGACGAAGGCTCTGCTGCAAAAATTGATAAAATCAATTTTATAGGCAACACTCACTATAGCAGCTCCGATTTGCAAGATGAAATAATGAGCAAGGAAAGTCGCTGGTATCGTATTTTCAGCTCGGCAGAAGATTATGATGCTGAGAAAATGGAGTATGACAAAGAATTGCTCAGAAGATTTTATACAAGTCGCGGTTATGCCGATTTTTATGTTCAGACAGCAATGGCAGAATTAAGTGAAGACCACAAGTCTTTTGTGCTTACATTTAACTTGGATGAAGGTCCTCGTTATAAAGTTAATAATATTAAAATCAATTCCAATATAGAAGGTATTGAAACAGATGCTTTGTATGATGATTTGGAAATTGAAGAAGGTGATTGGTATAATGCACAATTGATAGAAAAATCAATTGCAGAAATGACCGACAGCTTGGGCAAAAAGGGCTTTGCATTTGTTGAAATTTCTTCGGATTTAAATCGTGATTCCGGAAACGATAAAGTTGATGTTGTGTTTAATATCAATGAAAGCGATAGAATTTTTGTTAATCGTATTAATATTACCGGCAATGACCGTACGGAAGATC
>JAFUXW010000220.1 GCA_017477035.1 Alphaproteobacteria bacterium
GTTTTACCTAATCCGGGATCGCCATAAACTAATCCCATTTTTGGAACTTCATTGGATTTATCAATTAAGTTATTCATTAATCCGATAAAGTTTTTGACATTACGAGTTTTAACAAATAGTTTATGCATCAATTACCTCCTTATCACTTTCATCACAGTATATTAATTCGTATTCACCAGATTTCCTGTATTCTTCAATCCAGTCCTGTTCGTCTTTGGTTAGAGTATCTTTTTGGAGCAAATATTCATATTTTTCGTATTTATTTTTGAAAATTCCATTGAAAATTTCTTCATTTGCTTGCTTTTTAACTTCAATACTAAATTCTTGTATCTCATCTTCTTCCTGTTTCTCAGGTAAATCCATTGTTAATAAAGGATTATGAACTTGAGCTCTTTTTAAGTGATTTACAAATTCTGTTTCTGTTCTTTTTTCTAATTGCTTCTTCAATTTTGTTTTTTGTTTTAAATCTTCAATATCTTTAGCATTTCCAAGATAATTTGCTAAAGGGTCTGACGGATCTACTCTTTTAGCTTCGCAAATAAACTCACCACTTAATTTATAAACTTTAATAGAACTTAAATTAAATAGGCTGTATTTTATAATTACGTTTTTCTTATAACCATATAAAGCTTGGTCGAAATAATCGTTTTTCAAGAATTTTATTCCGTTTCTCTGAATATTCTTGATTTTGCGAGCCATCATAAGGTCATCCAAAGTTTTGATATTAACTCCCTCGCCTCTACCGGCATTAATGACTTCCCCTATGGTTTTACCTTCAACATGTGGACAGGGTTGTTCATAATGATATTTTTGCAACCACGCATTTAAAACTAAAATAACTTGCTCTATTGTCGGAATATTTAATTTGAATAATTCTTTATGGAGTTTTTCATTCCTTTTAAGTTGTGCCGGCTTTTTTACAATACTTGTCCCTGTGTATGATGGGAGCATAACTTCAAAACTGTCTTGTAATTCCCTGAATAATCTTTCAATCGGTTTTGCTTTTGCATTATATGGTTTTGCAGATATAGCTTGAATACCAAGATTTTTAAACAAACCTGCTATCCCATCCTCTGTAAAATATTTTGCTTTAAAGGCTTTACCATTATCCTGATATACAAATCTTGGAACTTTACCGAGATTTATAATTGAATTTCTTAATGCCGAAGCAATACATTGAGTATTTTCTTCAAGCATTATCTCAAAACCTACAAAGCCACCCGATTTCCAATCCTGATATGCAACTAGTGTTGGTCTGACAGGATTTCCTGTATATGGATTTTTAACAAAAAATGCTAATCTATGTCCATCGCCAATAATGACATCTCCAACTTCCAGTTTTGAAACATCTCTTGTAATATATGGGAGAACTTTATCGTGCAGAGCCTTATTTCCTTCTCTTGCCTCTACCCAAACGTCATAGTGTTCAGCCTTATAATTATTCGCAAATCTTCGGTAAGTTAAATCACAGCATAAATTTTCATATCCTCTGCCTTTTAATGCCATTTTAGTATATTTAATAGCTTTTCCAATATTTAACTGGTTTGGA
>JAFUXW010000029.1 GCA_017477035.1 Alphaproteobacteria bacterium
CTATTCTATGGTAATAGCTAAAAATATTGTGGTTTACGGCGGTGTGGATATTACTGAAGATATCGCAAAAATCGTAAAATAATGTAAGGTAATAAGGAAGATAAAATGAAAAAGATAATTTTTTTATTGGCAGTACTGACGACATTAGGTATAGGTTTTGGAGCCGGTTGTTTTTATGAGTGTAACCAGAACAAAATAGCTGTTGTTGATGTTGTGGAAGTAGTTGCGAAATCTCAACAGGTACAGAATTTGAAAGTTGAACAGGCTACCAAAGTACAGGAAATTACTGAATGGCTTAAGAATGTTCAAAATGAAGTAAAGACAGAAACTGATGAAGAAAAACAGAAAGAATTGTTGCAGAAATATAATGAAGAATTTGCTGCAAAAAGAGAGGAAATTCAGCAACAATATACAGAAAATTTGAAAGCTATAGATGAAAATATCACACAGACCATAACCGCTGAGGCGAAGAAAAAAGGCTACAAATTGGTTATAGCCAAAGGTTTTACAATTTACGGCGGTGTGGATATTACAGAAGATATAGCTAAAGTTGTGAAATAATTTGAAATATGCTTATCTCTTGAGCCGGTCAATTTCTAGAGATTGACCGGCTTAATTTTACACCTTTTATATTCTAATTTAAGTTTTTCTCCACATTTTTTATATTGTGAAATTCCTTTTGTGATAACATAACAAATGCTTGGTATTGCTGTCAGTCCAGTAGAATATGCAGATTACGTGGATTTATTTTTATACACCGGTCTTAACGATGCCTTTGCCGAATTTGGCTTCCAGCTCGTCCACGAGGTGAGAGAGTTTGTCGTCGTGCGGCTTTACCTCCTCAAACAGCGATTGTTGCACTTCGCCGTAGGTTAAATGTGTCAGAGTCACGCCGGTTGAGCGATAAATTAAATTCGGGCGGTAGAGTTGTTTTAAGAGGTTTATAGCGGTTGTGCGCACTTCTTGGTCGCCGTTGGTCGGATTGGGAAATTTTGCTTCGATGGCGAGATATTTAAAGTCTTTGGTGCGGAGCATTACTTCCACCACTTGGCAAAAGCCGTTCCACCGCCGTAACTTCTGACAAGCCTCATGAGCATGCCGGTTCAGTTCATGCTCCAAATATTCCAAACTCTGTGTGAAATCCTCAAAACTGTGGGTAACCTGTATGCTCTGAGGTGTAGTAAGCTCGTTATTAACCAAAGATGTGGCAATACCGGTTAGTTCGCTTTTAAGGCTCAATCCGCTAATTCCGAAAGCTTTTCTAATCCAACCGTTTTCTTTTTCCACGAAATCTTTGATCGTGAAAATTCCGCTGAACTTCATGTGCTCGCTGTTTTTGCGCCCGATACCGCTCACGTCTTCAATCGGCATCTCGCCCACAATATCCAAGATTTTATCCGGCGGTATAACAAATATCCCGTTGTTGCTCTTGGCTTTATCTGAGGCAAGTTTCGCCAGCGTTTTAGAGGTTCCCAACCCGATGGAAACGGGAATACCGACCTTATTCCACACCGTCTGGCGGATATTCTTGGTGATGTCGGTATATGTCGAGTGATAAACTTTGTTGAGGCTGGTTAAATCAATAAATGCCTCATCTACAGAGGTTAGGTTTGGCAATTATTCCCACCATTGCTGCCTATTTTACAGTATTTGTCCTTAAAATAGATATATTCGAACGTTTATATAATAGTTTATTTTTCGACTATGTATTTGCCTATATTTTAACTCCATTGTTATACAGACCGAAAATTAAGAAGTATATTTCTAATAAATATGTCTTTTTTGCTTTGATTTTCTTTGTGTTTTGGCTTTGGGAATTGTTTAGGATTACATTTATTTGAGAAAATTTTAAAAAATAGTCCGGTCGCGGGATATTCTTTATGTCATAAAAGTGAGCATTGATTACCGAAAAATAACCGGTGGCAGACCGGAAAACATAAGCAAAATATTGTCTTTAGCGGTGTCAGATAACAGATACTTTTGCGCTTAAAATTATGCGAAATCGTCATTGAAGCACCAATCCACCACCAAACAGAACCTCCCTTCGGGGAGGTTTTTTGTTTGGTGGTATGCTGTAACTCGAACCGGAGATAGTCGTAGGCTCGCGCATGAAAAAATGCCCTTAATGGCATTTTTTCAGCGCAAGAGGCGAAGTTCCCCGGCAAGCAAGGGAAGCGATAGCTTTCCTCAGCGAGCCGATGGGAACGAGTGACCGAAGCTTAAATTTTCCATAGAAAAAAACAAAGAAAGTAAATTTAAGCAAGAGGAGGATA
>JAFUXW010000221.1 GCA_017477035.1 Alphaproteobacteria bacterium
AAGATGGCTTCAAATCATTAAACTCGCCTTGATGAAGCCTGTCCACAATATTATTAACAAACTCTTTAATTGTTTTATAATGATTATTTTCATTGTATTCTTTCAGTATAAATTCTTTGAATGATTTATTCTTTTCTCCTTTTGCTACTCCGCCTTTTGCATATCTTTCTTTTTCCTGTTTTTGCAATTTTACAGTTGTTCTTTTTTCAATTGTATCTACCTCTTGTATAGCCGCAATGGTTATACTCTGTTGTAATTCTCTGGCACCATTGGCTAGGTCTTCTACAAAAGTCAGAATATCCTCCATTTCTTGCGATATTTTGTAATTTAACGGCAAATAATTAAGGTCTTTTTGTTTATAACGTTCAATACGCCATATTAATGCCCGCTTTTCTTGCTCCGTTAGAATATAATTATCTTTGTTTTGATTTAATTCCATACAATTCTACCTTGTTTATTTTTACATAGTATTTTTTTGCAATAAAATTTCTCTCTTATTTATATTTAGGAAACAAAAGATTTAAATGCAATTTTATATAATATTTGTATGAATACTATGCATTTATTGCAAAAAGAATATCCCGCGACCAGTCCATTATTTTATTGCTAGTTTTTTGCAGGATTTAATATATTTTAACTCATATTATATACTATATTATCGGAGGTTGATAATGAAAAAGATATTTTTAAGTTCCATATGTTTTTTAACAGCATGCACTTTAACTCCTAAATATGATACAGAATTTGTTAATCCGATTTTTAACAAACCCTTACATGCTTATGGAAGAAACTCGTGGAATACGTTGCTAACCCCGAACAGTATTACGGTATCTCCTGATGATTTCTCAAATCCTGAGGCTTATATAGAGAAATATGATTGCAAATTACTTGAAAATGAACAAGACCATATAAAATACAGTTGCATAATTTGCCACTCCTACTTAGTAGAATTAGGATTGGAAACAAAAGAAAATAACTGCTATCACGGTATAATCATATATCAAACAACTGATAGAGAGCTTATTGAAGAACTATCATTCGAGCCTGACGAACAAGAACCTCATACTATTGATCACCTAATCACGAAACAATAATTACCACTTTTTAATTGATAATATCTTATCTCGCATCTCATTATTTCTGGTCTCCGAGATACCAATCCGGTGAACTTGTTCCGCCAATTCTGGAACATTTCTTTCATTGAAATATTGTTTAAAATATGTCCAAGTATTATCCGTAATTCCCGGATTATATTGAATATCAAAAGCAACATCTTGCGCTGCTTCCGGTGCTGCATCAATTTCCAGCAAATAGTATTTAAGAACGTTATAGTCCCTTTGTAAATGCGAATACATCAAATAATCAGCTTCATCTTTTGTTATCTTAAGAACAGCATCTTCTTCATATCTTTTGGCGGTAATTTTTTGAAACGGATTGGTATAGTTTTTTTTATTTCTTTCTGCATATTCTTGAGCTTTTGCAATAATATCAGCTCTAACTTTCTGTATTCTCTCAAATTCCGCACGCATTTCTGCTTCAGTTGCCGGTCGTCCGTTATAAAGCCAATGCACTTTCTTAAAACTTTCCCAATCATTAATTAAAGCCCCATTACCTGTTGTTATATAACCTGAACTATCTAAGTACGCATATTCTTTGGTATTTTCTCTACCAATGATTTGTTTTCCAATTCTCTTGAGTAATTTTTCCTCTTCCGAACTGCGGAATTTGACTTTCCGATGTGCATATTCGTAATTTGATTTATACACCGCATCCGTTGCTATACCAACTTTATCATTTTCGGCATATTGCGGTAGGCCTCTGAGGTTAAAATCAACCGGTTTTAGCTCCTTAAACATATCAAGCCCGCTTAAATCCACAATCATTTGTTTATTTTTATACTTTTCCGGCTTATACGGCTCAGCCCAACAGCGACAATTATAATCTTCCCCCCGGATTTCCTCCCTCGGGCGGAATATGTTTATTGAAAATCAATCCATCGCGTGCCGCGTGTGTACTGCGGACTTTATCATCGCCTTTGGTGTGCCAAATGTAATAATCTTCAGGGTTTTTATCCATATCGTCGGCTAAAATGCCACTTAGGCGCGGATTAAGAGCATTTTCATCCGCCACATCAATTTGCTTCATACTAGCAATCGTGCTTGCTCCGCGAGGGTCTAAATAATACCAATCACTTTGACCTTGCTTCTTATAGCTTCGTTTAACAGGCTTAAACCCGTGTAATCTTTGATATAAATCATCTCTTAATTTACTCATTCTGCTGTTCCTTTATGTTAATTGTTAAAAATTATTTTTTCACTACTACATAAAGGAGAGATTACCACAGCAAACAATGATTTAAATACGTTTGCTCGAAAAATGATTCATTTTGCTCGAAAAGTGTTTTTTTTGTTTTCTAAATTCTGTTATCCAATTTTTTATGGTTGTTTCCGGTGTTGTGGTTTTGAAAGATGGCTTCAAATCATTAAACTCGCCTTGATGAAGCCTGTCCACAATATTATTAACAAACTCTTTAATTGTTTTA
>JAFUXW010000222.1 GCA_017477035.1 Alphaproteobacteria bacterium
AATTGAGACATTGAAGCCTTTTTTATACTTTAAGCAACCGACACCTTTTGTTGTAAGAAGCCGAAAAACGTCAGATGAAGCTGAAAATTTAGCAGCGACCTTGTTGGAACGCGCGTTATTATGGAATATGAAACAGTTTGACTTTGATAGCGTAATAAAATATGCCCGCAATGATTTTTTGCTTTCTGGAATGGGAATATTGTGGGAACAATATAATCCGAGTTTTTACAACCTAGGCAAAGAATTAATAAAGAACCGAGAACAGGTAGACACAGTTTATGTGAGTCCGACCAGTTTTTTGGCAGATACTGAAAAGGTAGAAGTATGGGAAGATGTTAGCTGGATTGCCAGACGAACGTGTTTGAATTTGGCAGAGCTTGCTGATAATTTTGAACAAGATATCGTTGAATATTTGGAACAGAGATTCGGCGAGGCAGCCAGAATTACCGTATATGAAATTTGGGATAAGGTAAGCAAGTGTATTTATTTTTTAAGTCCGGAATATCCGTATGATTTTTTGGATGTGTATGAAGATACATTACATTTAAGCGGTTTTTTTCCGTGTCCTAAACCTATTATGTCAACTTTGACCAATGACGGAATTATTCCAGTGCCTGATTATGTGGAAATTAAAACTTTATTAGATGAACTGGATGGTGTTAACAACAGGATGCGCCTTACAATGCAAGCACTGAAGGTATCCGGTTGTTATGATAACAGTTTTCCTGAACTGGCCAATATTTTGGATAAAGATGTTACGTTGGTTTCCTTAAGTGAATTTGAAAAACTTAAAGATGCCGGAGGTATTAAAGGTGTTATAGATTTTGCACCAATTGAGCAATATATAAATGCGCTTCAGGCATTAGCAGGTCGTCGTCAAACTCTTATTGATTCTATTTATGAAATTACCGGAGTAAGCGATATTATGCGTGGCTCTGCAAAAGTTGGTGAAACGGCAACAGCCGTTACAAAAAAAACTAATTTCGGAACGCTTCGCAATCAAGATCGGCAAAATGATATGCAGAGATTTTTGAAGGATTTACTGCGAATTAAAGCAGAAATTATTTGTGAACAATTTTCGCCGCAATTTTTGCTTTCTTTTCTAGGCAGAGAAGAACTCAAAGATATGAATACCGCTGTGAAAGCCGTTAAAATATTGAAAGCCGATAAACTGCGATCGATGATAATAGATTTAGAAACCGACGGGTGCTATGATTTAGATCAAGAAGAAGAAAGAACTTTAAAAGTGTTACGCCACATTAATGAGATCATAAATATGGCGTTTGATATTGTGTCAAAACAGCCGGCTCTGCTCCCTCTTTATAAGCAGATGTTGGAAAGTGCAGTAGCTACAATGCCTAAGGCTAGACAGTTTGACGCAATTATGGATACGGCGTTCAAAAAAATCGGAGCCGAGCTTAATGCGCCAGATGAAAAATCGGAAGAATATAGTAATCCGGTATTGGAATTACAAAAACAGAAGAATATTCAAGATTATACAATCAAAAAAGAGCAAAACGAAATAAAACGCGAAGAGCTTAATTTGAAGAAAGCCGAAGCGTTGGCAGATTATATGGAAAAGGAGAAATAAAATGCCTTATGATTCACAAGGAATTTTTACCCGTTTACACAACTGGGAACGAGATAGAAAAAATGATATAAAAATTATGAGCGATCGTCACGATGAAGAAGATGAAAATTTTTCCGAAGGATTAAATGAATGTTTCTTGCGTGATGGCAGAGTGGCAATGGAAGGTAATTTAAATGCCGGAAATTTTCAAATCAAGAATATTGCTCAGGCAAGTTCTGACAATGATGCCGTTAACTTAGGTCAGGTTAATACAATAAAAGATAATTTGCAAGAACAACTGCAGAATATTATATCATCTCTCAACAG
>JAFUXW010000223.1 GCA_017477035.1 Alphaproteobacteria bacterium
AAAAAATTAACCAAAAATACGGAGCTCCTGACAATAAAGAAGAGATAACCTGGGGATTAGGAGAAAATAAACCAAGCTTAAAAGCAGCGACCGGAAAACTTATACTGGACGACCCTATGCTTGTTGAACTCGATTATACCCGTATGTCACGTGAAGATCAAAAATTTATGAATACAGCCGTTTATACTTTTTAGGAGCCAACTATGATAGATAACAATACTGAATTGGCAGAAATGATAAGTACCCGTATCAGTCACGATTTAATCGGTAATATTGGTGCTCTTTCAAGTGCTTTGGAATTAATTAAAGAAAATAATAATGAACTTGATGAAGATACTAGAAGCATTATTGATACGGCCGTCGGCACTCTCAAAGCCAGACAAACATTCTTCCGTATTGCTTTCGGACTGGATACTAAAAATATTGAAACCGAAGAACTGAATAATATATGCAGAGCATATCTTGAGACTTTGGGCAGTCGGACATATCCTATTACTTTACAACTTTCCGGCATATCTGTTTCATTGGCAAAATTTTTGTGTTTAAGCGTAATGGTGGGCGCAGAAGTATGTATCAGGGGCGGAGAAATAAATGTTGCAGTCAATCAAAATAATATGACCATCTGTGTTACGTCAGACCATAGCCTTTCCGCGTCTAAAATAGATGTATATAAAAATATTTTGCATGGCGTTCGCCCTCAGGATAACATTTCGCAATACGTGCAATTGATTTATCTGCGTGAACTTTTAGGAACGGACGTATCTATGAAAATAAATTCTTCCGATACTTCTATGGAATTAATTATCGGCTAACTTCTTAAAAAAACTTATTTTCAATATTGACACATTAGCATAATTATCGTATAATCAGTGCATGAGCGTTGGTTTACGCTTGCTGCCTGCCTTTTGGCGAATCCGGATGGAATAACCGCTTAATTTTAAAAAGTAGTAAAACTCTTGACTAAGGGAATTTTTGACAGGCAGGCATCAAAATATCATATTCCCGCTCAGGAGACATGCTATGACTAATACACAAACTTCCTTAAATTACGAAATTATAGAACAGTTGTTTCAAAACAGCGTGTGCTTAACATATAATCCTTTAGAGCCGACATCGGCGTGGCAATATGCTAGAGAGCTGCAGCGTAATTTTGAAAAAAAGCATAATCTTAAATATTCTTGCATACGTTCTAAATTTGCCAAAATGCGGCAAGGTCAATATAATGCTAGATTTCATTATTTTGCTGATGGAACTCTTGTCCATTGCGCAGAACCGCAATCATTTTC
Organism: Alphaproteobacteria bacterium; assembly: GCA_017477035.1. Lineage (GTDB taxonomy): Bacteria > Pseudomonadota > Alphaproteobacteria > RF32 > CAG-239 > RUG410. The sequence continues at coordinate 1,287 of JAFUXW010000223.1, forward strand.
CGAAAATGAGATGTATCGACACGGTTCAGAAGATTTAGAGCGAATCATGACGGCTCTTAAGATTCGCAACTATCCGGTTAATAAAATTTATGGTCCGCAAAATCAAATGGATGTATTTTATTACTCCGATTTCTTGCGTTATATTTCAACACAGTCTTTACTGAAATATTCATATACAGAAGATTTATACGTTGAGCCCCTGCCAAATAAAGAAGATTTTGTGCGTGATTGCTATGCGAATGGTAACATTTTACTGACTGCTTCAAAAGATGAATTATTGCCACCACATTGCCGTGAATTCATGGCTTTATTTGCCGATGGTCGCTATTATATTTCCGAAGAATACCGCAATCATTTAGGTGCAAAAAATTACAGCAAAATCAGCCGTTTTGATGCCGATTATTTGTTGCATTATTGCGTTATGGCCGAAGAATATATCCCACAAGATTATCTTAACGCACTTTATAAAGAAGCAGAAAAATACGAGTGGTTTGCCTCGATTACCGACACCGCCTCTAAACTGCAAAAACACATGAATACAGACGATTTAATAAAAATGAACAAATATATTGACAATCTATTTCTAAAGCGCACCTGTTTAACAGTAGTCAATCCGGATATAGGTTCAAGTTTCATGTCACCGGATTTTCAGCAATATGCAGTATTTTCAGATGGCTTAGTAGTTGCTGTGTATAATAATGAAAATGATAAACCGTTTGTAAAATCACTAAAAAAATATTTTCCGGATTTAAATTTCCGTTTTGAAAAAATATCTAAAGAATATCTGGAACAACTGTATCGCCGTTTACCTGAATTTCAAAAAGGTGCTACAACCATATATATTGAAATGCTCAAACAAAAAGCACGTAAATTGAAGCGAATGACTGATTTAACGCATATTGAAGCGCTTGATGTGGTGGCAAATATTGCCGGTTGGCAAAACTGGCGCGCAATAAAAATTGAGGATGAAGCTCACGCGAGGGAATTGATTGATGCCGAAAAGTGGCGTAAAAATATGGCTGCCGAATTTAATGCCGAAAATCCGCTTGCCGAAGAATATCGTAGGTATTTAAAGCATCGTCAATAATTTATAAATACGAGCGTTGATTAGCGCTTGCATCCTGCCCCTTGGGCAAATCCGGAAGGAATAATCATTTGAACAAACACCTCTTTAATCAATGGGAAATCGCAATGAGGCAGGCATTGCATAATATTCCCGTATTTTAAAAGGAGATGTGTTATGAATACGCAGAATTTATTGGGAAAACTGTTTAACGAAGCTAATTGTCTGACTTATGATTGGTATTTTAATGCTCGCCGAAAAGCAGAGAAAATGTGCGAACAATTTATACTTGAAAATCCACATAGCTTCTGCTTTGTGCAAAATAAAAAAGTGCCCTTACCATTATTGAAGCATACTGATTTTCAATATTTCTCCAATGGTTCATTGGTTATTTGTACACCACCGATGTATGCTGATAAAACAATAAATTTGGCACGTAAATTCTTAGCATTGCACGGCTATGTGGTAAACGACATTTATGCACCTCAAAATAAAGAAGAATTGCTCGACTATTTCAAACTGCTTATTGATATTCACGATAAAACCAAAGAATTACCGGTTAGCGATGATGATCTGATTCTTCGCACTTTTAATTCTCCGGCAGAATTTGCCGATTACTGCTTTGATGGCTGTAATGTCTTACTAAATGCCGCCAAAGATGAAAATTATGACCAGAAATATCGAAAGATGTTTGCCCTATTCAGTAACGGCCTGTATGTCGTTGATGAAGAATATAAACATGGCGATAGTTTTCATGGTGAGGTAGAAACTAAATTTTTTGAGAATCGTATTTGTGAAGAACCGATGATGCGGGCAATTTATGTACCACGAATGTATTTACAGGCGTTATATCAGAGGGCAAAGCATTATAATTGGTATATTGCTTCTGAAGATGCTACAAAGAATTTGCCTCAAATTAAGACTACTGAATTGGCAATAGCCGAAAAATATGCCGAAGATATTTTACCAAACCGGTTATGTATAAGCATTACAACACCACGTATAATTTATCGAGATATATTTCTTGATGAGATTTTGACATCACCGGACTATCACCGCTATGTGCTGTTTGATGACGGCAAATTGGTACTTTCGCAAAAATATTATTGTGAGGAAATAAGACAAAAACATCTGCAGGAAGATTTACGGCGCAGTTTTCCTTTGATAAAATTTACGGTGGAATTGGTACCGGATTACTGTATTGATTATCTGTATCAAGAAATTTATAAACGGCAAAAAAATGCCCGCGATATTTATTTGGAAATGATGCGACAAAAAGCTATGCTTATCAGTGAAGTATTCGGAGTACCTATTATATTGGCGCAAGATGTGGCAGTGCAATTTGCCGGTTGGAAAGATTGGTCCGATATGGAAACAGTAAGCATTACTCATGCTCGTCATTTAATTGCTATGCAACAAAATTTAGATAAAAGAGTTGAAAAAAACGGTTATAAAAACGACGTTATTTACAATGCAATGTCCTATTTTGATTTATTAAAGTCTCAAAATATTCCTTATGAGAATGCGCAAGCCGTTTATCAGCAACTGAAAGCAAATTTGGCAAAAGCAAAAAATAGGTAAAGGAGGCAGCGATGATAAACACAATTATGACGCCAAAAGACGCGGTTGATGAATTATATACTCATGGCAAAGTTTGCGTAACGGCACATAAGGAGGTAAATATTGATGCTAAATATCGACCATATTTAGCCCTATTTGCCGACGGATCATTCTTGGTTGATGAACGTGCTCAAGATGATGTTGTTTTACAAAATCTGGTTTTTGACTTTTACAAAGAATATCCTTCTCAAAAGCGATTGAATAAGCAATATGTATCACCGCAGATGTTAAAAGCTGTTTATCATCGCGCTCAAGATTTTGAGTGGTATTTACCACAATATAATATTCCCACTGATTTAAGTACAACTGACAGAAAAAATTTGCATAATTTTTTAGAGCGCATTTTGCAACGCCAATGTTTGAGTATTACTACACTGACAACACCGGAGTGGTTTCGCTTCTACTCACCGGATAAAGAAAAATTTGCTTTATTCGGCGGTGAACAGCTCGTGGTAGCGCAAAACAGTCCTCATATAAATAAATTTTTATGTAATATAAGCAAACTTTACCCTCAAATTGAAGTTGTCGAAATTGTTCCTGAGTACTATATTTATGCAATTTATGAAAAATTGTTATATATGCAAGCCAGCGCACGAGAAATATACATTAATTTGATGCTGCAAAAACTTATGCAACGACTGAAAATTAATTCAGATGAAGCTCTCAAAATAATGAAAAAACAAACAAGAGGTTGGCGAAGGTTATTGTTTATGTCGGAAAAACAAGCTCGTTCTATGATATATAGCGAATATGTAGAAAAATTTTTTATACAAACAGACACACATTTTGCCACTCTGATGGCTGAGAAAAAGGAGTTAAATATCGGAATATTTTTATAAATTATACATTCTTCCAAGTATATATTTTTTATTTACAACAGTATTTTTTTGCGACATAATCATGATTATATAAAAGAAGGAGAATTAATATGAAAAAATCTTTGCTTATTTTGGCCTGCATAAGTTTAAGCGCCTGTTACTATACAGCACCAGCTGCGGACTATTACTATGATGATATCTACGATGAACCTGATTATTACTCACAAACATCAACCTACATCACTCCGTCAAGTTCATATTTTTACATGACCGAACAGAGAACTTATCTGCAACCGGAAATAGTTTATATCGACGATAGACCTCATCACCGCCATTATTCGCCACAACCACACTATTATTACCCTAAAAACAATCATTCCAGACATGACAAAAAGCATTTTGATTATAAACCTCATAATTCGATTCCGCATTTTTACAAAAATGAAAAAATCACAAAAATAGAAGAAGGTAAAAATAGCCATTTGAAAAACAATCGTCACAATGATAAACACAAAAAATAATTTTTCTGTTTTGGTTTGACTTGAGTCTGAAGACATGATAATCTTCAGACAAAGTCAATAATTTTAAAATCAATTTTTATGAGAAATTATAAATTACAAGACTATACGATTTCTCCGGATGGAGCGCGTGTGGTGTCTTCCTTTAATTCAGCTAAACGTTTGTTTGCTAAAAAAGGATGCCAAGGAAAAATTGAACTCTGTCAAGTAATCGACAGAAACCAAAATCATCGTTTGCTTTGGGTTTGTCTTAACAACAATAAAGCAATTGCCAACATGCCGGTATTTAAAGAAGAGAAGCGTCTTCAATCCGGTGGCTGTGTTGCTATGCAATTCTGCCAAGGAAATGAACTTATTTGTCACGATGACGTATTCTATGTGACATATCAAAACTCTCAAAAGCAAATCGGCTTAAAAATGCTACAATGCTTTTTAAGTGAAGAAATGGTACGTTTGGCCTGTTCTTTAAGAAATCGCAATGTATTATCGGTGAGACTGGTCAAAATGTACGATTATCAAACCAGAAAAGACATTTCTGTATGCTGGGAAGTTACCTATTTCAAAGATGTCTTGGACAGCGGTTTTTTCTTTGTTGATTTGCGGGATGGCGTAGTATTGGAGGATTATGATTTTTCGGAAACAGAAGCCTATGATGTTGGAGTCGGTGATACTTTTTTAGCCTATAATACTTACTATACGCTGAAGAAGGATTCCCAAAAAGGTTTTTATCTGATAAAAAGTCCAATTCAACTTACACTTGGTGGTAAATACGCTATATCTGATTAGAAAAAGTAAGACAGAGCTTTACAGTTCTGTCTTATTTTTTATTTGACATTGGACAAAATATATATAATACTTAACATTAGAAACTTAAAATTTATTATATATGGTATGCCTATTAGATTTAATACACTCATCTTGTCAGGTTGACGAGGGGTGTATAGTGTATTGTAAGAGCCACGCCAATGTTTTACTGAATACTTCAGATGCCAAGTTATTTAAAATAACCACAGCTAAGAATAAAGTTCATTATATTTGGTGCGATTCTCCTGATGATTATGAGTATGAATTTCCTGCTGCTTGCCGTGCCTTTAAAGAAGATGATGACTTGCTTGACGATGATATTTTTAGTATTACGGTAAAGCAGATGATTATTCCGGACAAAGACATTTTTTGCTTTGCCGGATATGTATATTATCTGCACCGCAAGCAAAATGGAAACCTGATTATTCGCCGTATATGCGCTTATTCTTCGCAAAAAATTGTTGAAAAAATTATCAGTGAAGATTTTCGCGGCATTTGCGCCGAATCGATTTATTTGGCTAATTTCTACATTTTTGAGGAAAACCGCCGAAAATACGTTATGACATGTTGGGGAATTGTCTATCAGGATGGCTTTTTATACATTCCCATATTCGATGAGGATAGGCATTTCATTTATGATCGTCCTATACAGTCTTATATGAAGGAAGAAATTCCTATTGGTACTATATTTAAGGCCAACGGAATGTATTATCAAAATGCTCTTGACGAAGAAGGAAAAATTTACCTGAATTATTCGCGCAGTCCATTTGTATTTAATCATAAAAACATTAGTGATTTGAAAAACAAGAATAAAACTGCCAAAATTATACAGGTTACATTCAAAAAAGAAAGCAACGGAACATAACTCGTTGCTTTTTTTTAATGTTTTAAATAAAATAAATCATAAATCTTGGCAAAAATTATATTAGTGTATACGAACACTATTGTACTCACCGTATAATCCAGCCAATTGTGGCAATGCCAAAGTTTATCAAGCTGTGAAGCCAGTGCTTCAGGAATCAGCAATAACGCCGTAATAATTACAAAAGACAAATAATTTCCTTTAATTTTATCTTTTACTTTGTGAAATGATGAATTTTTTCCTCTTAATGAAGAAATCCATGCCAGATAAGGCTTACAAATTAACACAGGAGATATAAGGCAAATAATTGCGTATGCCGATAATATTTGCCAAATAGCAACACCTGATTTAGCTCCTTTAGATGACATACCGTCAAAAGTCGATAAATAACGCTCATATATATCCAAATATACATCATCAAATCCCAAAAACAACGGAAGCATCGGCAAAAATGCTACTGTTATTGCCAATAAGAACAATACTACTAATGCTTTAGCCGAAGGAGCTAAGCTCCCTAAAACAGCCTTACCACCAAAATACGGATGAAGATTGTAGTAATAACGATAAAAAAAGCACCAAAATATATAGTAACTGATCAACCATAAAATACTGAGCGGATTTGATATACCACCTTCCAACGCTTTAAAGCATAGCATATAAACCATATTTACCGCAAAAATACATAATGAAAATGTAAAATTTTCACAAATGTACGCGTTTGCGTCACGCAAAATTTCTCTCACATTCAGATGTATAACCGGATTTATTTTTTTTGTTAGTTGCGGCATTGTTTAATCCATATTCAATTTATATTTTCCGTTATCTGTAATTATCAAGCGCCGTTCATCTTTTTCCACCTTTTGCCGCAGACGATATATATGCGTTTCAACAGTATGTGTTGTTACTCCGTCACTGTATTGCCAAACATTAACCTGTAAGTCATTTTTACCGACATATTCGGAATTTTTTTTATACAAATATTTAATTATACAAACTTCCTTTTCCGTCAGTTTAGTAACTATATTATTCTTCAAATCTACGATTTCTTTTTGATTTGGATGCAATTCATAGTCATTAAAAATCAAAAATCCGTCAGAAGAACTATCCAACTTATTATTTGCTGCACGCAATACATCAAGAAAGTGCATTAACCTAAACGGCTTAGAAATCACAACATTCAATTTTCCATCATTTTCTACATTCTCGTCCGTTAAAAATAAAATAGGCACCGAAGGATACTCAACTCTTTTATGAGAAAATACATTTTCATCTTCATCAACAATAATAACATCAGGAGCTTCATTTGTTATAACATATTTATCAGTATAACAAACTATCTGTGCCGCTAAATCATTTTTAAAATCTTCATTATTCGAAAAAATCTGAATATTCACTTTAAAAAGTCCTTAAAAACTAAGTTCTAATCCGCCGACGGCAGCATATCCTCTGTTACTTTCGTCAATAACTTTATCCCCTTTATATTCGGCATAAGACGTTGCCAAATAAATTGAAACATATTTATTAAAGGCAAAGCGATTGACCCAACTCACGACAGAATCGCGATTATTGGTTTTATCGGCGTATGCCGCAAAATAAGATAATCCTGTTTTAAATGGCCCTATTTCATAGCTTAATCCAACATTAAATGCCTGACCGCGACGATAACCGTCAAAATAATAAGGCATATTCTCTTTATCGGTAATATTCAGAGCATAGTCTCCTGAAGTTGTAAAGCTTTTACGATATGAACCTCCAAGTGTCCACCCTTTACGATACAAACTTAAGCCTGCTGAAATTTCCTGATTGTTTTTACGATTATAGGCATAACCCAACGAACTTTCAACTTCCACAAAATCCAAATCCAAATTATTATACAAACCCACCGCATAAGATGAACGATTATCATAACGGCTGTGTTTATTGATTAATCCGGCTTCTGAGTAACTGTCAGGAGTGTATGAAACGGCAAGTTTAGTATTATAAAATTCTTCGGTAGTATAACTTATCTTAAATGCGTCAGCATCTGTGTTCAAGTAGGTTGAGTTAAGAGTGCGATAAGAAGTTATTTTTCCTTTACGTTGCCAATTCGGATTAGAGATAAAATCGGTCATCGGAGTATTATTTACTCTGAAATATCCCACTGTCGGAGCTCCCACTGCCATTTGGTAAGCAGCATTATAAATTTGTCCGACACTCAACTCTCCATACCCGAAAGCATACGAAAGGTATAGATTTTCGCCCCAATCTCCATGATTATAATCCTTTATCTCTTTTCCGTGCGCTGCCTGAGCATCAAACCCTAAACTTATTTTTTGATTATTGGTAAACTCATATCCGATAGATGTGCTGATTTCAGCACTTACCGGTGTATTATTGCGTTGATATAAATGCCTGTATTTGTCTGCATATTGTGTATATCCGTAAAATCCGTCTACCACCGCCGAATAATCATAAACGAACTCTCCGGCATACACCGGTAAGCTTAGCAAAGATAAAACCGCAGCCGTATAATATTTTTTCATTTAAATTTTCCTTTTTATTTTCTCTTAATTTAGGTTCAAGGAACTGATATGTCAACTTATTTCTTGTTTTTTCTCTTTTTATAAATAAGCCTGTTTATAAAATTACAAATAGTGCTTTTAAATTTTATTTTATTATATATAATAACAGCAATTTTATGTGTATTTTTAAATTCAGAAAGGAAAAACAATGCAAAAACCGGTTATGCTACTGATTTTGGACGGTTGGGGATACAGAGAAAATAAAACAAATGATAATGCCATTGAAAATGGACATACTCCAAACTGGCATCATTTACTGGAAACTTG
>JAFUXW010000224.1 GCA_017477035.1 Alphaproteobacteria bacterium
ACAAACACTTGTCCAAACTACGACAGCTGCTTTAGCCGGCATTTTAATCAAAGCAATCTCCTGCAATTGAGCATTTCCCTGATGATATTTGTAAACAAACAGCATTGCTGTTAATAAACATAATATGCCGGCATAATTAAAAGCAAAAAATAAATACAGTGTTGAATTTTTTTTAATATTCCCATATAAACCTATTAACAAAAACAATGGTATCAGTATGCCTGCAAAGAAAATATAAAATGACACCATATCATTAGCACAAAGCAATCCGGTAATATTCCATACAAAATAAAGTCCAAGCAACATTTGTGACTTATTTTTACGTTGTTGCGGAGTAAGACCGATTAAAGCTATTATAAACGCAATATATATACCCAGCAATACTAAAAGCGAAAACAGGTTTGCTTCCATCACCAGTTCAATTCCCTTGCTTTCCAGCCACATATAAGAAAAATGGAATGATTGTAAATCGTTATTATCGCGGTTTATTTGGGTAAGCAATCTGACAATAACTGCCAAATTTGACAACAGTGTAAATAAAACAACCTGAAAAGAATTATTATCATTTTTCTTGGCAAACAACACAAATAAACATCCTAAAAGCGGTAATAACAATAGCAACGGAAAAATATCTGTCATTACCTTTCTCCAGCCAAATAATAAGAATATCCCAACAGCACCATCAGTAACACAATTGCAGCAAAACTCCCACCAATTTTACTGTTATGCATACGTATGAAAAAATATAATGATCTGTTTATCAGTTATATAAAAAGCGCTAAAATAAATTTTTCCATAAAAAGTCGATCTATCAGTAACCAAAAAAAACGACCGCATAAGCGCAATGATTTAATTAAAATATGATATATTTTGCCGAAAACATCACGGTTTTGCAAATCATTCATACCATATACAAACTCCATTTTTGCCAGTGGATTATAAGCGCACAACAACGCAAAAACTATTGCCCCGCCCCAAACAGACGGTTCAGCGTAACGCCAATCTTGCAACAAAAAAGCCGAAAGTAGAATCATTTCGATAAACATCATATATTTCACCGGCACTTCGCTTATGTTTCCTTCAGTTTCTGAAACTCTTTTCCGCAGAAGTTGATTTATTACCGCACTGAGAGAAAGAGCGAATAAAACGGCAAATGTCCATACATAATAACGATTCATATTATTATACAGAATCGTCAATGTATTCGACAATGCAGCAATTACTGCAATCATAATCATCAGAGTATAGGCAACTTCTTTTTTATTTGTAAGTGGCATATTTTTAATTTGCAACATTGATACTCGGCGTTTGTTATAATAATACAACGCATAAAGTCCCAAGCAGATAACATACATTTCCAAAAACAAGAATGTAAATCCGGAAAACCAAATAAAACCATGAAAACGCAGTAATTCAACAAATAAAGCCCAAAACGACATCTGCCAATAAATAACCTTGGCCTTGAAATTATTTGCACATAAACTACCTAAAAATCCCCATATAATGGAAAGTATGCATACCAAATCCAAATAAACGGTAAAGTATACAGAGGTTTTCCACAAAGCATTAAATTGCAACAGCAAAATCTATGCAGACAAAGGTGATGATAAAAATAGCACATTCAAAATTCGGTGAAAACGAATCTTTTTTAAATCAATAACCCCTATCTGAAACAAGAAAAAACCAAATTTAGCAAACACCGCTGTTAATCCGGCTAAAGCTACAAAATCCTGATGCATACCTATATTGCGATACAAAACAATCTGCCTTATATCAAGAGAAGCAACTCGACAGTTAATCACTGCTAGAACAGCAAACAACACCATATCGGATAGTATGTTCAACAATACATAGCGTCTGTATGCATCCGATTCCTTAATCATAAATACAGAGAGTACATCAATAACGAATAAAGCCGATAATAATTGAACAAAGTTATTGCTGGTAACGAGAATTATCAGTGCTATCAAATTAAAAATCAATACGGAAAAATATGCACTAACCTGCTTCTCATACCGAAAAAACAAGCAATTCAGCATACTCAACAACGTTAGGACAAATCCCGGAAATATAAGCCAGTAATTATAATAATTTGAAATAATATCAAATTTTAAACTGCTTCCGGGATTCGCACTCCATACAAACGAAAAGCTATGATTGCTGAGAGAGCTCATACCATCGCAAAAACCGGCAAACACAAAAAAAATAGATGCAAAAGTAAGAAAAGACAAAGTCTTATCAACTTTTGCACCAACCTTTATACTGCTGAATATACCTATAAAAAACAACAATAGCGTTGTATACGCAATCATAAACAGCAAATCTCCGCGTTTACGAGATAATCAAATTATTTACATCTTTAACCAAACGAACAGGAACAATATACTCTCTTTCCACGTCATCATTTTCGATTTCAACAACCAATATTTCTGTTACTGACTTGAGAGGATTGCGAGCGCCTTCTTCAATCTTACGAAAAGCCACAGAACTTTCCTGTGAGCGATACAAAAGCGCAGTATCACTTCCGTCATAAATGAAACGAGGATTCTCAGGACCTCCAACACGGCTATCCATCATAATCATAATTTCCCCTTTTGCATTCTGCAAAATACTGTAGCGACCTTTCTGTCCAACTTCATTACTTAAAGCCATATTTAACCTCTTCAATTAAATAAACATAATCACATTTTTCAGGTATACTAGCATACAATTATTAATAAATAAACATATATTTCACTTTTTTTCACTTTTTTTATTTTTTCTATTGACTTAAGAAAATTTATCTTTTATAAGCATATTCGTTTGAATGAGTTCGTAGCTCAGTCGGTAGAGCATTTGACTTTTAATCAAAGGGTCGCGGGTTCGAATCCCACCGAGCTCACCAACACAAAAGCCACCTGTAAGGGTGGTTTTTTTGTTGGTGAAT
>JAFUXW010000225.1 GCA_017477035.1 Alphaproteobacteria bacterium
AGCTTATGCCGACGTTGATTCTACAAAGGTTACGGTAATCGTTGGTGTAAACAGTATCGGTTTTGATGCCAAAGATACAAGTAATCTTGATTTGGTTATGGCAGGGACGAATACCATAACCGGAAATGCTATTATTAATGCAATTCATAATTCGGATATAAAATCAAGTTTATACGGTTTTAATTTCGGTTTAGTCGGATCCGGACAGCGGATACGCATAGATGCCGATTTGAATTCTTCCACAACAGGTTCTTTGGGTGGTGATTTTAATGCCGGTCAAGCAGCGTTTGATTTTCAAACAACCAGAAATTCCGTTACCGATATAAGCACCGGTTCGGGAGGTATAATCAATGTAAATGATGATGGTTCAAGCGAAACATCAAACAGATTAAGAGGAAACTCTGTACTGACCGTTGATGGATTAAAAACCGATAAAGATGTTGCAAATAACAACATCACCATAAACAACACTTCTACCAATACATTTGATACCATATCAAAGCATGGTTCCGGCGGTGTTGTGAATGTGAGCACAAGTGCAAGCCATGCCGAGCTTAACACAAGTACAACGACAAATGTTAAAAATGCGGATATAAATTCAAACGATACGATTGCGTATAATGTTACAAACAATACCATTGTTGCCGATTCCGGTTCAAACAACGGTGGCGGCGTTGTTTCTGTTTTACATGGCAACTTTAGCAGGTCATATACTTCAGGTGCGTATTTGAATTTAGAAAATTCGGAAATACGTGCAAATGATATAAATATGAATACGCTTTCGAATATAAAATCAAAAGATAACAAAACATTTTATTATGATGCCGGTGGCGGCGGTCTTGTTTCGGTTAGTGATGTGGATGTTGATAATACGCTCACCCAGACAAGTCAAATTGACTTGAGAAATTCAAGCAAACTTTATGCGGAAAATGATGCCAAATTAGAAGTAAAAACCGGCTCATGGTTCAAACAGTTTTCAGATAATGACAACAGAGGTTTCGTTGGTGCTCCGTCTGCCGATATTGAACTGAATGAAACAAATACAAATAAGATTAGTTTGGATAGCAGTTCTCTTATTAAGGCGGATAATCAGACGATATTTAATTTTGATTCAAACAATACATTGAGCTCTGAAGCTGTATCGGAGGCGTATGGTTTTGCCGCTCCGGCTGAGGCTTATTCTTATTTAAGGCTGACGGTAAATAATGAATTAAACAATAGCGGTTCTATTACTGCGGGCAAACTTGTAGATGTAAATTATATGAACAACTCATATAATGATTTATATAACAGAGCCCGTACGGAAAGCACCGCTTTGGTTGCCGACACTGAAGAGGGCGGATATTTAACTAAGACTGTAAATAACAAATTAATTATTCCAAGCGGAGCAGAAATTGTTTCAAATAAAGATATTGAAGTTAGTTATTCTGAAGGCGTAGGACGTGTATTTTCAAAAATAATATGGGAAACAAACAGTGCTTGGGGAGCCATTTCTGATGATGACTATTGGTATTCAGACCATAAATATATAAATCCGTCTTTAGAGCTTAACGGTAAAATGGCAGCCGGCGAAGGTAACCGTAAATATATTGTCATCAAGAAAGACGGTAGTATTGATGAAGAAAAAACGCAAGGTTTTTCTGCCGATGCATATACTCTTGAAGGCGGCGAGTTAGCTGATGGTGCTACAATAAAAGAGCAAAGACTTAATTCTATTGAAGGCAAAATAACCAGTGCAGAAGAAATTTTAGCTGACGTTACCGCTCAAAAAGAAGTTTTGGATAGCGAAAAAGCAATTTATGTCAGAGAAAAAACATCTGCCGAAAATATTAAAGCTGATTTCAAAGAATTAGTAGATGGAGAATATACACTCTTAAATATTGAGGTGGCAGAAGGCAAAACGATCAGCGC
>JAFUXW010000030.1 GCA_017477035.1 Alphaproteobacteria bacterium
ACCTCCCGGCCGGTAACGCGTTTTATATTGCATACCTTTCCCATTGTCAACACATTTTTGCAAAAATTTTAAACTTTTTTTATTGCTTACAGTAAATGCTTGTTTTTACATGAGTTTATTATTGTATATATTTTTGTGTAAAACTTTTTTTACAGCTTAAACCTAATATTTAAAAACTTATACATTCCGTATTTTTTTCTTTTATAAATAAACAAAATCACAAAAAATCAAAATGTTAAGTATTTGTTAATCTTTTTAACCATAGATTCGTATTTATATAAAGGAGTATAAATATGAGTTTTTCATTTTTTGCTTTTGATAGCCGATTCTTTTGGGAAGATGTATATAACTATAACGGATGGATTATCCAACTTAACGTTCGCACTCTTAAATACAGATTACTTGATACATTTTCGGTTTGTCGAGAAGCTGGTTCTTTTGAACAGTGCAAAGAAACACTTTTAAAGTATATACGCGCGTGTGAGTTAGATGATTTACACGACAACACAGTAATAGTATTACACGGATTCGGGGGTAACAGAACTTCTGCCAAAAATATCTGCGATGGATTAAATGGCATTAATGCTAATATTATACCAATAAGCTATGCCACATTCCGCAGAGGAATCGGTTTCCATGCCAACATTTTGGCTCAGATGATACAAAACACCGATATCAAAGGTAAACTCTATATCGTAAATATAGGTGCTTCCTGTCTGATAACGCGTAAATTATTGGGGAACAGCGATAATTACAGGCGTTATAATATAGAAAGAATTTTGGATATTAATCCGATTAATTCCGGCAGTGATTTAGCTGAATTATTTATGAACAACCGCTTTTTAAAGTTTTTATTGGGTCCGATGCTGAAAGATATAGCCACCCCTAATGCCGTAAATTTGGAAAAATTGCCGGAAGAAATAGATCATGGTTTAATATTTGCGCAAAACAAATTCAAAGTTACACTCAAGAAACTTTTTGCCAGATTTGAAAGTTTTCCGCGTGTAAATCCACCAAGTGAAAAGACATATGCAGAAAAAATCAAAAATGTGGATTTAAGAACATGGTTCACTTTAAATGACGAGCAATTGGCAAATTATTGCAAAAATTTCATCACTACAGGAGATTTTATGGAAGTTTGGAGAGCTTTTACTGATGAGAAAAGCAAGCCCCAAAAAACAAAAAACTCCGAAAGTAAACGAGTAAGCAAATCAAAAAAATGAAACTCCAACGGCCTACGCCGGTGGTATCATTTTAGGTCAAGCCCAGCTTGTCCTAGATTTTCACATCCTTAATACTCTATATAGTGATGTATCACCGCCTCATTTACCCCTACGGTACTGCCTCCACCAAGCTGACCAAACGCTTTGGTGCCAAAATAGCATTTTTTAAGAAACTGGTATTGCTTTTTCAAATCATTTGACGTGCCTGACTTAATTGTGCGAAAAAAACGGAGAATATCTCTCTTCGTTATGATATAGATCTCCAATAAAGCTAATATGATAGCGACGGAACGTAAATTTGAGCAATATACCCTGGTTTAATCCGTGTTGATGCATAATGCATATTGCTAGTGTCAATAAGATAACGCTCGCGTCCGGTCCATTTAGCAGCGGTAGTGTAGAAATCCTTACCGGTCACTTCTTGATTTTTCGGATTCATAATATACAATACACATCCTTGATGTGGTTCGACCAAGCCACAACGACTTTTTCCGGCCGGAACATCAGGATTAAATACAATGCCGTCTAAACCGCGACTTGCCTGCGTCTGTTGCGTCGGAGTCAGCATATATGAAAAAATTGCTCCAATCATAGCGGCAATTATTAACATCATCAGCACGGTTTTATTCTGTAAATACACCTTTATTGAATCTGGGGTTGCGGTAGCTAACTCTTCTTCGGTAACAAAATGTATGTTTTCGGCATCACCGTTGTCGGCAAAATAATTTTCATTATTGGATAATTCTCTATACTCACTATTTTCGCCTAAGATAGTATTGACTTTTGTAGGCATACCAAAAGAGGCAGGAGGGTTTTCCAAAGGACGTGAACGTTTAATTTTTAATAATTTACGCGGTCTTTTAATATTATTTTCTTTTTCCATATTTCACCTCACAGAACT
>JAFUXW010000226.1 GCA_017477035.1 Alphaproteobacteria bacterium
AACAGTAATATCGGCGAATTTTTTAAGATAGCGCGAGCTATTGCAACGCGTTGTCTCTGTCCGCCAGAAAGTTTCACTCCTTTTTCACCGACTTTTGTTTGATATCCTTTCGGCAATTCTTTGATGAAATCATCGGCATAGGCTTGTTTTGCTGCCTGTTCAATTTCACTTTGCTTGGCTTTCAAACGTCCGTAGGCGATATTTTGACTGACTGTGCGATGAAACAGAGATGTGTCCTGTGGAATAAGCGCAATTGCCTCATGCAAGCTATTTTGTTTTACTTTAGTAACGTTTTGCCCATCTATTAAAATCTCGCCGGATTGAATATCATAAGCCCGTTGTAACAGATTTATAAGCGTTGATTTACCGCTACCGGATGCGCCTACAATCCCGATTTTCTCGCCGGCTTTAATCTTAAATGACAATTTATTAAACACTTTTTTATTGTCATAGCCGAATTTAACATCTTTGAATTCTATTTCTCCACCATTGATTTTGAGCGATTTAGCATTTGAAGCATCAACAATTTCGTGCTTAATAACGAATGGAGACATTGCCGCTTGCAACGCGCCTAAAACTGTGTTTAATTCGCTTACATTGCCTAAAACTGCCGAAAAGGCGGATAAAATTGAGTTCATCAACACCAAAACCAATGTAACTTCACCGATACTTATTTGTCCCTGATACCATTGTTTTATCAGCAATAACATAGCACTGATTTCAAACAGGCATACCATTGCCTGCTGAACACAAATATTGTTTTGAAATTTATCCATGGCCTTAAAGCGAGCAATTTTACACTTATTGAAAGCATCTTTTACAAAAGCAATCTCAAAATCTTCGCTACCGCTCGCCTTTATATTCAAAGTATTGCCAATACTATCCGCTAAAACGCCGTTAAAATCATCATATAAATCATCCGTTTTTTTGTTCAAGTCGCGCAATTTAAAGCTCGATTTATATGAAGTAAATGCCGAAATCGAACCAAAAATAACCACCAATAGCAAAAACCATAAACTTACACGGCCAATGAAGTAGAAGTTTATTATCACCAGAAAGAAATTACTGTAGAGCCGTGAAATCAGTCCGTGAACTCTAACGGCTTTATCGGCGCAGGTTGTTACCTTTTGCGAGAGTTGACCGGTTTTTTGTGATGAAAAGTAATTTTCCGAATGTCTGGCCAGATAATCCACCGCAAACAGTTTGATTTTAGCATCCATAACATTCCGGACATTATTTTCTTCCAATAATTCGCGCACCATGCGAAACACCGATTGTCCGATGTATGAGGCAAAAATTAGTGCTAAAAACCACCACATTTTACTCCAAGCGAACTCCTGCGGCGTTATTTTCGTAAAATAATCAATCATTTCAGAAAAGTATACCGGCACATAAATTTTCATCAGTTGCAAACCAAAAGCTAAGGCCATACCGACAAAAGCCCACTTTCGCACCCCATACAAAGTTTCCCAAATAAACAACAGCGGATTTTGCGGCACTTTACGCATATTTGCTATATTTTCAAACAACTTCATGGCTTAATCCTTTTTCTCTAACTGTTGCATTTTCCATAACTTGGCAAATTTACCGTTCTTCTTCTTTGCCAGTTCATCAAACGTTCCGACTTCCGCCACGGTTCCCTGCTCCAAATAGATAATTCTATCCATTTTCCGCAATGTTGAAAGACGATGGGCAATGGCTATAACGGTTTGTTTGCCGAGTAAGTTATTGATAGCCTCGGCTACAATGCTTTCTGATTCGCTGTCAAGTGATGATGTTGCCTCGTCTAAAATTAGTATTGGGCTGTTTCTGAGCACGGCTCTGGCAATAGCAATTCGTTGACGTTCGCCGCCGGAGAGCTTGCAACCTCTGTCACCGACCATTGAATCATAGCCCTCAGGCAAAGCACGGATAAATTCATCGGCACAAGCGATTTTTGCCGCTTGCCTGATTTTCTTATCGGTTGCTTTGACACCGTAACCGATATTATCTTTCAAACTGCGATGAAACAAAACCGTTTCTTGCGGTATGATTGCCAAATTTTGATGCAAACTTGCTTGGGTAACGGTTTTAATATCTTGACCGTCAATTAAAATCTGTCCTTCCTGAATTTCATAAGCACGTTGCAAAAGATTGATAAGTGTTGTTTTACCATTGCCGGATAAACCGACAATACCAACCTTTTCGCCGCTTTCGATACTTAAATTAAAGCCGTCGAATATTCTTTTCTGTTCCGAATAAGCAAAACCGACATTCTTAAACTCAATTTTGCCTTTTTTAACCTTCAGTACTTTAGCATTCGGTAAATCTTCAATTTCGTGCTTGTCAATAAACGGCTCCAAACCAGCTTGAATGTAAGCAAGATTATTTTGAAAACGACGATAATCAACGCATAGTTCCATCATCCACATAAAGCCGCTGTTTAAGGTTAATAACACAAAAACAATATCGCCGACATTAATGAGAGATTTACTCCATAAGTAAACGGAAAAAGTTAACATCAAGGTCGAACATAAGTGTATAAAGCAGCCGACACCGGTATAAGAGCTGAACCAAACCAACATATTTTTCATTTTAATTTTAATATATTGCTGTAAAAGTGTCGATAAGCGTTTTTTCTCATACTCCAAGCGATTAAACTGCTTGACTAAGCGGATATTGGCGATTGCATCAACTAACCAGCCGGAATATAAGGACTCTGCCTTACTTTGCATTTCATTAAGGCGATCGCTCGGTTTGTTAGCATAGTAGTTGACCAAAGCTACAATTCCGGCACAGAAAACAAACAAAATACCAAGCCAGATATTGATAACTGACAGCAAAAATATTTTCAGGCTTATATCACTGATTAGCCACCAAAATTGCGTAATTACGACCGAAAAGGTTGATTGTAAGGTGTTAATCTGGTTGGTTTTAGCCAGTAATGAACCGGTTTGTTTATTTATAATATAATTAACCGAATGCCCGAAAATATATTCCAGCGCACGACCGTATATTCGCTCTTGTACCGGAAAATAAAGGTGTTTTTGCCTATACATCAACACTTGTTTCGGCAAAAAAATATTGACGATATTGCACACAACAATGATTCCGACAAGCCATAAGGCCAGATGCAGTGTTTCCGGATTTGCGCCTGATTTTATATTCTCTACAAATTTAGCTAATAACCAGTTTATAAAATTTGATACACCGGTTTCGGCAAATACCAACAGCAAACAGACGATAAACGCCCATTTACAAGGCATAATACATTCGTTTAATAAATATTTGAAAGCTGTTTTTGGAAATGGTTTAATAGTCACAATTTTTATTCCTTTATTTACTATAGTCATCTCTCTGCCTTAAATCGGCCAATGTCTTGAGATGCGGCTTTGCTTTTGAAGTATTGTTTTGATTGGCTTTGTCTCTGTTGTTTTCAAGTGAATACATTCGCATATTTGTCTTCTTTACAGCAACTATAGCCATTTCATAAGCGTTTTGCGAAGTACATCTTACATCAGGCGGAATACCTTTACCTTCTTCAACTTTTGTTCCGTCAGGCATTGTTCTTTCGCGATAAGTGTTACCCAATAAAAGCGTTCCGCTTGTCATTTGATGCTTTTTAACATCGCCACCGGCAAACGCTCCATGCGTATTTTCGCCGATAGTTGTGCAATTATCCATTTGCCGCAACATCCAAATTGCACCATCTCCTGCCGAAGAATCTCCTCTGTCCTGCAAAACATAAACATTACCGGTAAAAGTCTTATCTCCGGCTTTTTGTTCGTATCTGTCAGGTGGCCCGCCTTGTATTGCTAATTCTGGGTTAATAACCTCGATTTTATCGGCATATTCAAGTTTTTTATCAGCCATTCTTTCGCCAATTTGTTTTATGATTGTGGCATCACCACCGCCATTGCCGCGAACATCAAAAATAACGTCGTTCCAATGTTTTGATTGATACAAAACGTAATCGGCGATTTTATTGACTTTATCATACACTTCTTTGTTGCCGTATTCTATCATAAAACTGTCAATCGCCACTATCCCGACCGTGCGGTTACCGATTTGCCTTTCCGCAACCAAAATGGTGGCAATTTCATCCGGTTTAGAAGGAGCAACAAGCGTAAATAACTCTTGTTTATGAAATGTTTTACCGGAATTTATCAAATTATTGTTTTCTTTAGGCGGAATTTTATATTGTAATTCCGG
>JAFUXW010000227.1 GCA_017477035.1 Alphaproteobacteria bacterium
AAAAGCCCGTTCACGTTAGAGTACAGCACACATAGTGAGCGAAACTCATCATTTGTAAAAGTCCCGAATCTGGCTTTATACAAACTAATCAAAAATTTAAAAATGTTCATATGTATATTGATTAAGTTAATAATTCCGATTATTTAGGGTATTATGAATATTTTTTGTATAATTGTCAATGTTTTTGTTTATTATTTATATACCCACGTTATCATACAAGTATTTTTCGTGCAATTGCACGCTTTCCATGCATATCGGGGAATTATAGGGAAAGACTGGCGGGAACCGTTTTTACAAGCAATTGCGTATCCTTTATCCGGAGCTGCAAATAAATCTGCATCAATACCTGTGCAATATTCTTCAACATTATCCATTTTTTTATTTATTGCATCTTTGGGTTTAGCAACTATTTCCATTGCTATTAATCCCGAAGATATATTATTATCCCACTTTATTGTTCCCAATTCAAAACACATATCTGATGATAAATCCTCAAATCTGAGGGCGAAGTACCCTGCCTCAACATTATTTTTGACATCGTCAACGGGAAAAATCTCGAACCTTCCGCCCATATAATGATGCAATGCCTGTGCTTTATTATACTGTAAATCTGACGGAATAATTTCCATATTTTTTATTTTATCGGTACTGATTCCCAAATAGTCTGAATATCCCATATATCTGGTTTGAATATTTGATGCCACTGTAGTGATTAAATCTGTCATTTTAACAGTTTTATATTTTTGCATAGCGGTTACATATCCCCAAAATCCGCCTATCGTTATTATTGCCACTACAATCAGTGTGCAAATCATTTCTGTTAAAACCCATCCGCTTTCATTGCTTTTCATAGTTATCTCCTACCACAGTATTTATGTTATATATATTTTGCTAAAATTCTGTAAATTTAATGTGTAAAAAGCAAAATATAAACTTGCGAGACGAACTACAAACATTACTATAATCAGTATAATCAACCACTGAAAGGACTTTATTATGAAAAAACATTTAATTTTACTTTTTTGCGTTTCTCTTGTTATTGCCTTGTCTGCTTGCTCAACGCAAAGTTTTGAAATTAATCCCGATCCGGTAGCAATGAGTGAACCGTCTTATGAGGGTACCAATCACTTTTTACTTTGGGGTATCGGGCAAATTCAAACAATGCACCCTGGAGAAGCTTGCGGACCGGAGGGAGTTAACAGGGTAGAAGCCAAAGAAACTTTCGTGAACGGTTTGCTGTCAACCTTAACTTTCGGGCTTTATGCTCCGCGTGATTATGCCGTTTATTGCAATAATCAAATGCACTTGCGTTAATCCAGATACTCAAATAAAAAAGCTCCGCCTTTGTAGCGGAGCTTTTTTTGCCTTAAACTCAACTATGAGAAAAAGTAATTACGCAAATAATCAGCCAAATCAGCGGTATTAACTCTGATTTGTTCCATAGTATCACGATCTCGAATAGTTACGCTCTCCGGTTGATTTTCGATAGTTTCAAAATCAACCGTCAAACAAAGCGGTGTACCGATTTCATCGTGACGACGATAAGCTTTTCCTATATTACCGGTATTTTCGAGAGCAACTCTGCCTATTCCCAGTTTCATAAGCTTTTGCTTTAACTCATGACATTTATTCATTATCTGCTCATTATTTTTCTTAAGAGGAATAATTGCCACTTTAATCGGTGCCAAGTGTTTTTTCAATTTCAACACGATACGAGTATTGCCGTCGCCCAAATCTTCTTCGTTATAGGCCTCGGTCAAAATCGCCAGAATACCGCGTCCGACTCCCATTGACGGTTCCACCACAAACGGAATAATCCATTTACCGTTTTCATCTTGAATACACAATTTTGTATTTGATTCTTTATTTTCGTGGAAGTGAGATTCAAAATTCAACTCTTCCTGGTTTTTGGTATGATTTCCCAAATCGTAATCTCTACGATTGGCAATACCTTCCAATTCTTCCATACCGTGTGGGAATTGGTATTCGATATCATAGCAAGCCTTAGCATAGTGAGCCAAATCTTCTTTAGGCGTTTTATAAATATTAATGTGTTCTCTTTTCAAACCTTGGTCAATCCACCATTGCAAACGAATTTCTTTCCATTTTTCATGCCATTCTTCATCGGTCCCCGGATATACGAAATATTCCAATTCTGCCTGTTCAAATTCGCGAACACGAAAGATAAAATTGCGAGGTGTAATTTCATTACGAAAAGACTTACCGATTTGTGCTATACCGAAAGGCAATTTACGAGAAGTGGCATCCACCACATTTTTAAATTGCGTAAAAATGGCCTGTGCGGTTTCCGGACGTAAGTAAGCAACATTATCCTCATTTTCCACCGGTCCGACATGGGTTTTAAACATAAGGTTAAACGGACGAGGTTCGGTTAAATCGGTAGAACCGCAATTAGGGCATTTGCCGTTGATGTGATCAGCTCTGAAACGTCCTTTACACTTTTTACAATCTACCATCGGGTCGGAGAAAGTATCTTCGTGACCGGAATACTTCAAAACCTTGCGATTGGTTAAAATGGCGGCATCAAGCCCTTCTATATCATCTCTTTCATAAACCATCGAGCGCCACCAAGCCGCTTTCAAATTATTTTTGAGTT
>JAFUXW010000228.1 GCA_017477035.1 Alphaproteobacteria bacterium
CTGTAGGCATTTTTATCTGAGCCAGAGCCATGTAAAAAAACTAATTTTTTCATCTTGGTCTATTGGTAACTTTTTTTTATAAAAAAAGCAAACATAATTCAAAGTAATTTTTAAATCTCAAAAAATGGTATCTTTTTCCTGATTTAGGGGGAGTTTGCACGACCAATATAAAAAAGCGCCACCTTTTCAGGTGGTGTTTTTTTATATTGTTTTTGGGCCGCCGGTTCGAACACGCGAAGAAGCGTGTTTGACAAGGAGGCTTGGCGAGACGGGAGTATCGCCGTATAAAGCCGACGCAGCGGCGCAGATTTTTTAACAAAAAATCAAGCCAATCTCGTCGCCGTAATAATCAAAACCACGATGTCTTTGTCTTTTGAAATTCCGTAAATCCGCTTGATTTGTACTAAAACGCCTGAAACGGTAGTGGAAAATCACTCTCTTTTTAATTCTTTGAATTTGCGATATAATTTCGCTACGCTTGCAAAAATCTTCCGAAACGTGCCATATGCCCGGCAATCATATATCAAAGGCGAAACCGGATACCTTTAACTTGATTTTTATTTTCGATATTGTATAATTTATATAAATGCTATGGAGTATAAAAATGAAAAAGTTGGCTTTGGTTTTGGGATTATTCTTGAGTTTAGGCGCAAACGCTTGGGCGGATAGTATTACTTTTTTACACCCTATATTTTATCAACAACTATCAGGACAAAAGGGAGAATATTTTTATGTACTGAAGCCAAACTCAATATATTATGAAAACGCCAAGACAGGAGTAACACAGTCTAATAACTGCATTTTACAGAAAAATCAAGAATATTTTATACAGATGCTCTGTGATGATTGCAACGATTTAAAGTGTTCATCATACTCTCTTAAAAATCACACTTTCACTTTATCCCAAAATAAAACGGCTGACAATTATTATATTATCAGCCATAAAGTTTATGATGAAGATGATAACTTAAAATCAGAAGAAATGCTTACAAATGACGGATTGATAACCATTCCGCCATATCAATAGCTTTTCCAGAATTTTTTAGGAATAAGACTAAATTGTTCTTGTGTCCATTTATCACGATCAGCCATATGTCTTATCATTTTTTCCTGAAACAATTTTGCATCCCTTGCATTTAACGCCTGAGGTAATCCCGGTTGATTATAAAAACTACCTTTATTATAGTAGAAATCTAAAATAATTAGTTTCAAAGGAACTGGGTAGGTATCAAAATCAGTTCTCTTTCTTTTGGCTCTCGTTAAATCCTCTTTTAAATGTGTCATCATTCGTTGAACCATATATGCCTCTGGAACTCTAAGATTACATTCATTCTCAAAAGATTCGGCTAATCTATTATGATTCTTAAATTCTCCATTTTCATTTTTTTCAAACCTTTTAAAGGTAAACATCTGGTAAGCATCATCAATTTCCTTTTCTGTGGCCAATCTATCTCCTATCATCCACGGAACACTCTTAAAGGCCTTTTCATCATCCAATAAAGCACCAACACCCGAAGTAATATGTCCGAATTTATCAAGATATATATAATTTTTCATTTTTTCAGTAGCTAATAAATTATGCGCCATAAGATTAAGTAATTCATTATCGCTCATATTTTGCGTTAAACCATACGTTGCATCCGTTGCTATACCGGCTTTATCGTTTTCGGAGTATTGCGGTAGGCCATTAAGGTTAAAATCAACCGGTTTCATTTCGTTTTGCAAATCCTTGAACATATCAAGCCCTCCTAAGTCCACAAGCATTTGTTTATTCTTATACTTTTCCGGTTCATACGGCTCCGCCCAACATCGACAATTATAATCCTCGCCCGGATTTCCTCCTTCCGGTGGAATATGCTTATTGAAAATCAATCCTTCGCGTGCGGCATGTGTACTTCGGACTTTATCGTCACCTTTGGTGCGCCAAATGTAATAATTTTCGGGATTTTTATCCATATCGTCGGCTAAAATACCGCTCAGTTGCGGGTTCGGCGAATTTTCATTTATCACATCTATCTGCCCGCGCCTGTCGTCATCATCATATCGCGGGTCAATGTAATACCACTCACTTTGTCCTTTTTTTACGTAACCTCGTTTAACGGTCTTAAACCCGTGCATTCTTTGATATAAGTTATCTCTTAATTTATCTGATTTGCTCATTTTTAATTCCTATTATTAAAGTTTCAATTTTGTGTATTCACTCTAACAATAAGAAAAAATAATAACAATGCCCTACATCATGCGGAAATTAAGCTTTATCATGCAGAAGCTTTTTAAATTCGCGATTATTTTGTTGTGCCAATTGCCTCAATTTGTTTTTTTGATTCTGCTCAACATAAGGTATTTGCATTTCATTTGCTTTATTTGCTAAGAACCATTCAACAAAACTGTTTGCCGTCAGTTTGTAGCCATTTTGCAAAGCAATATCAAAATGTTCTCGTTGAACTTTTTTAAAATATTCCCTAAACGGCGCATACTTTTGGTCTTTAATGTCTGATTTTCGTTTGGCCTCTGAGCGCGTATGACATTCTATAACAGATTCAATAGTATCATTATGTAATTCTCTCCAGTATTCTCTGGCTTCGGCAAGCACATCCGCTGCCCAAGATAAAATCTGTTGCTGAAACTCTTTGTTTCGGTGTAAATACTCATTATGCAGGCACATTACATCAAATTTTTGCACCGCCCTAATTGGTATAATTTCTTTATAATCCATCTCTACTCCTTTACTAAATAAGAATTATATTATTTTAGTTAGGTAGTAATACCTAAAAACGCAAGGGTTATGCTATCTTGAACGGTATAATCGGTGACGTAGTGTGAGGATCGATTCCACACGTTTTTTCGTTTTAAATGTATGCTTATATTTAGTTCTGTCATAAATTGGCATGCATTTGCATTTAATATGTTGCTTTTTATTATATAAATTATAAAATGGAATTAATGGAACAATATCTGAAATTGAGCAAAATTAATGAAACAAAAAATAGCTGATTTATTAAGAAAACTGGAAAAAGAGCACAATATAACCATTTTGTTTGCAGTGGAAAATGGTAGTCGTGCTTGGGGAATGGAAAGCGAAGACAGTGATTATGACGTGCGCTTTGTCTTTTATCGCCCGCTGAAAGATTATATCACCTTAAATAAGCCTGATGAAGTGATTACCGTTGCTTTTGATGAAAATCTGCAACCTCATGATGTTCAGGGCTCTTTAGTAGATATGAGCGGTTTTGATATTTTTAAGTATTTGAAACTGTTAGCCTCATCTAATCCGACAACGATTGAGTGGTTGAACTCGCCGATTGTTTACCTCGGAGACAATAATATTTCGCTTAAAGACTATGTGGCGGCTAATTTCAGCCCGGAAAAGTTATTTTATCACTATTTCTCGCTGTTTACTAACAATTATAAACTCTATATTCGTGAAGGTAAGGAAATTACATATAAAAAATATCTTTATTCAATTCGTGGACTTTTGAACGCTGAGTATGTGCTGAAATTTGATAAGGTTCCGCCACTTTTAATGCGAGATACGGTTGCGGCAATGCAAAATGATATGCCTCCGGGAGTGGTAACGAAATTAAATGAAGTAATTGAAATAAAATCAAAAGGTCTGGAAAAAGAGACGGTTTTACGCATTCCGGTGTTTGATGAGTATTTTGCCACTGCTATGAATAAAACCTATGACAATATAGGTAAACGTCGTATCGATTATGCGATATTTGACTCATTCTTACGCAAATGCTTGGGTGTGAACTAGAAACAAAAACATTTTGAATCAATGATTTATACTCTTAAAAGTATAAAATATACGAAGTTATCCACAAAAAAGTGCATTTGTAACAATTTGTGATAGAACATTTTTGCCATTTTATGCTAGTTTTTTTGATATAATTCGGGAGAAGCGTGTGAGCATCAGATTCCACACGTTTTTTTCGTTTTAAAAGTAGTATAAATGTTAACAAAGTTACCCACAAGAAATTTGTACAGTACAAAAAAGGGGGGTTACATTTTTGCCGTTTTTTACTACTTTATTGGGTATAATTCGGGAGAAACGTGTGTAAAATAGAAACAACCTCAAAATGTTGTTTTTATTTGGAACAGCGAAGTTTTGTTAATAAGCAAGCTAGCGTAAGCGAAGCGTGGCGAATTTACAAAACAAGTGACCGAAGCGAAGTATAGCGAGCGCAAGAGCGCGAGCTTACGAAGCAAGATCGGTGAGTAAGCGCAAGCGAGACTGGAGTATCGCCGAAAAAAACCGACGCAGCGGCGCAGATTTTTTTAATAAAAAATCAAGCCAATCTCGTTGCCTTTTTGAAGCAATTATCCATTAAACCTAAAATACTATAGTTTTGAAAATGGCTAAAATACATCAAACAAAAAATGTTAAACTTTGTGCGGATTGACAGGATTATTTAACATTTTAAAATAATATTCCCAGGCATATTATCATATACACCCAAGGTGACAAAAATATTATCTTTGCCAACAACGGGTGATTACGCATATTACTCGTTCCCAAAAGAAAAAGTAAACTCAGTATTATAATTTCTAGCCTTAGACTGCCGATATAAACTTCTTGATTGGTATATGACCAAATTTGCGAAGTTGCTTCTGTATGGAATATTTTATCATCCGCTGCTGGAATATTAAATAATGATATAATATTTATAACATAATATAACAAATACAATCCAACATACCATTTAAACGACCATAAGAGTTTAAATGTTTGTGACGTAGTTTGTCTTATTTTTTCTTGAAGCATCATATTATCTCCAAGAAAATTGCTCCGAAAAACAATGATGATAAAAATATCAGCTTTGCTAATATTGGGTGATTACGCATATTGCTCGTTCAGACAAGAAATAACAATGCAAATATCACTAACATCAATTTTGTTAATGCTAAGTAGATGGACTTATCATATACAAACTACTCTTTATTCATCCATATATTATATTGTTTAGGCGAAGGAGATAAATAAAACGATATCAAAACAATATAAAACGCAATATATGGCAGTATATACCACTTGAACTGCCAAAGAAGCTTAAATGTTTCTGATACACTTTGCTTTATTTTTTCTTTAAACATATTTAACTCAATAATCCCCATAACCACTCACATATTATAACGAATGTTCCCAACAACATAACTATCCACGGAGATAAAAATATAATCTTTGCCAACAACGGATGATTGCGCATGTTACTTGTGCCAATGAAAAATATCAGAGTATCAATAATGGAATATAATTTCATACTATGAATATATACTTCTTGATTGATATAATTCCACGCACCATGTGTGTATTCATAATTTAATACCGGGTCATCTGCTGCAGGTGGATTAAAATATTCTACAATAAATATACTGTAATATATCAAATATCCAACAATATACCACTTGAACTGCCATAAGAGTTTAAATGTTTGTGACATAGTCTGTCTTATTTTTTCTTGAAACATCTTTTAATCCTAAAAGTTGTAATTATTACAATATTATAACAATATAAACAAAAAGCAAGGAAATTTTCCTTGCCTTTTTCGCTTTATAATTACCAGCCCTCAGGATACTTAACATATACCGGCACAGAATCTTGACAATCATCCAGATATTTGTTCAATTTTCCGGTTTGCCACGGAATATCAATACATCCGGCAGAACCTTTAGTTAAACCGCCATGAATTGAAAATCCGGAACGACCATAGGTATTGGTATTATCGTCCGGACGTAACCAAACACGACTAGTACCCCAAGATATTGGATTTCCACTCCAGCCGCTTTTCTGATTTATATTAAATCCTAATTTTTCGCCTAGTTTTAAAGCAATATTTTTGGGAGTCAAGCTCTGCCTCTGGTCTTGGTCTGCATAGTAAGTGCCTTCCGGAATAGGTCCTTTGTTAGGAACATCTTGGTGTATTCTACTCTGATAATCATCTCCACCAGATTGGCCATTCAAGTTATCTTGTAATTGACCATTCTGTAACCTGGTACCATCGTCCTGCCCATATTTATACAAATCAACATCTTGACCATTGAATTCTACATAGCAATTCGGGTCATTGTTTTTTACTGATGGTGTCTGCGTTATCAGCACGGGTGTTGTGTTCATTGCCGGATGAGCAGTGATTGCCGAACTGATGTTTGAGCTTCCAAACCCATAATTATTACCGGTATCACCCCAAAAGTTTGTTGTATACTGAGGATAATTGTCCGTTATCCCCTGTTGATTATACATCTGCATCATTTGGCTTTCGCGATTGTCACGTGCCGTTTGATACTCAATCTCATCTCTGAGTGTAAAACCACTATGGTCTACTCCATAGCTGTCTATGCCGTTGTCACCTACTTGGTAGCCGAACGGCGATTTATATTTTCCGTATAGGTCCATTATTTCCTCCTTTTGTTAAAATGTTGACCTAATATCAGATTTACATTCTAACAAAAAGAGAAGCCTTTGACTATGCCCTATAGCTTGCTAACATTGTAACTTTAGCCAAGCAAAAGCTTTTTAAATTCGCGATTATTTTGTTGTGCCAACTGCCTTAATTTGTTCTTTTGATTTTGCTCAACATACGGTATCTGAATATCCGTTTTATTTTCCAAAAACCAATCCACAAAACTGTTTGCGGTCAATTTACTGCCGTTCTGCATAGCAAGTTCATATTTTTCCTTTTGAATTTTTGTAAAATTCTCTCGGAATTCGGCATATTTTTTATCCCGAACAATAGCACCTTTGTGAGCCTTCTCTTTATGATGTGTTTTAATTACGGCATCAATCGTTGCTGCGTGTAACTTACTCCAATATTCTCTGGCTTCGGTCATCATATCTGCCGCCCAATTTAATATTTGTTGTTGCAATGCCTTGTCTTGCTGTAATTTATTGTTATGCAGACACATTGCATCAAATTTACGCAAGTCCACAATCGGTATAACTTCCTTAAAATCCATTTCTACTCCCTTTCTAAAATAAGATTTATAGTATTTAGTTAGGGGGCGGAATTTAAAAACGCAAGATACAACACTTACAGTTGCTTTATCTCAAAAACACCAAGAGGGCTGGGAGTTCGCATATTCGGACCAAGGGAGCTCGGAACCGGGGCTTTCCTTTAAAACGAGCCATATACACGACCAATAAAAAAATCCTACCTTTGTGGTGGGATTTTTTTATTGATATGAGAAGTTCCAATTTTTTGCAAAGATATCGGAGGCTCAAGGATAAAAATAACCTCAAAATGCCATTTCGTTATACACTCTGTCTCTTGTGCTTTATATAAATTGATATTTGCGCTAATATTGACTTTTACGACATATATGTCTAAAATAGAAGCACAAGGGAATCAATATGCAATTTAAAACAATTACAAAAACGTCAAAATTAACAACACAATTGTTGGATATTTTACAAACAGAGTGGCCGGAGGCTTACGGCTGGTTTATTGATGTTATTGATGATTGGTCTTTTACTGATTTTCCACAAATTGTTGCCTTAACAGAAAATGAAGAAATTATAGGTTCTTATTCACTTGTTGCGAAAGAACTGGTAAAAGATAATCATAACTAAACACCATGGCTTGGAA
>JAFUXW010000031.1 GCA_017477035.1 Alphaproteobacteria bacterium
CAAGTGACTACATAATATATTTGCAAATCATTGTCAAGTCTTTAATTCAAAAAAAATATTTTATTGTATTTTTCCAGTATAGCCATAGCTTTGTTTGTGTATTCTTTGATAGTTTGTGCACTCCTTTGTAATTTATCGTGTTCAGTTTGTGATAAATTGGGAGTAATAACATGATAAATACCTTGCCGATTAACTACTGTCGGCAGTGATAAACACACGTCTTCTATTCCTTCAACATATTCGTGATGAGAAGAAACGGTTAATATGGAATAATCATTATTACTAATTGCTCGACAAATTTGTGTTAAAGCACCGGCAATACCATAACAAGTCCAGCCTTTTCCCTCAATGATTTGATAAGCAGAACGAATTACTCCATTATTTATCTCTGATTTTTTTACTTCATCTAATGGTTTGTTTATACTTTGAGCGTATTCATCAAGGGTTAAAGTTCCGGCTTCGGCATTTGACCAGACCAACACCTCGCTGTCGCCGTGCTCTCCCAACACATCGGCGTGAACCGATTTAGTGGAAACGCCTAAATAAAAGGCTAATAAATTTCTAAAGCGTGCTGTGTCCAGAACTGTACCGCTACCGATTACTCTTTCTTTAGGAAAATCAGATAGTTTAAGTGCAATATCTGTCATGATGTCTGCGGGGTTTGTCGTAATTATCAAAATGGTATTCGGCGCATATTTTTTTATTTGCGGAATAATATCTGCAAAAATTTTTACATTGCGTTCTAATAAATCCATACGGGTTTCTTCGGGTTTCTGATTAGCTCCGGCTGTTACAATGACAGCATCGCTGTCTATCAAATCTTCATAATCACCGGTGCGAATTTTTCCAGCTCCTGCGAAAGGCGCGGCGTGAGCTATGTCCATGGCTTCGGCATGAGCTTTTTTTTGATTTGAATCTATGAGTATAATTTTATGTGCAACGCCGGTCATCATTAATGAGAATGCAGTAGCACTTCCGACTGCTCCGGCTCCGATTATTCCTACTTTCATTTTCTATCTCCTTTTCTCGATTTATATAGTTATGAATTGGTAAAGAAAAAACAAGGGGTAAATAATAAATGTTGACAACCACCGATGATGGAATATACCTATCCCAAAAGAGGAAAGAATGCTTAAAACCAATGCAATGCGAATCTTGGAAACTGCTAAAGTGGATTATAAAGCTTATAAATATAATCCTACTGTCGGAATTGATGCTGTTTCGGTTGCCAGATATATTAAAAAACCGGTGGAGCAGACTTTTAAAACTTTAGTTACACAGTCAGCCAATATGCAACACGGATTCAATTATTTTGTGTTCGTGATTCCGGCTAATTCGGAGCTGAGTGTAAAAAAAGCGGCTCAGGTTGCCGGAGTTAAAGATATAGAAATGTTGCCTTTGAAAAAATTATTACCGCTTACAGGGTATATTCACGGCGGTTGTTCTCCTTTGGGAATGAAAAAAGATTTTCCCACTTTTATTGATGAAACAGCTGTTTTGTTTGATACAATATGCTTAAGCGGTGGAAAAATAGGTCTGACGCTTGAATTGAATGCTGAAAATTTAGCGACGGCTATCGGGGCAAAATTTGCCGATTTGACCTTGTAATAAAAAAATATAAAAAAAACTATACAAAATACTTGACAAATATTGCAAACAGAGTATCTTAAATCTTGCGATTTTTTTATCATTAACGTTAAACAATTAATTTCTTAAGCTTATGAAAACAAAGGAAGAAGCTTTACGTCAGATTCTCGGCATCATGGACGAACAATGTGAGTTATCTGTTGCAGACATCGCTGCTGCCATGAGAGCCAGACAGCATCCGAAGGTTGAAGAAACTTTTGATCTGCTGGTAGAAGTATTCGGTGAGCGCAAGCGTGTTCCGTTCGAGTCCGGTAAGGATATGTCGCCGCTTGCCATTTTCCCACGTAAGAACCTGAAGTTCTACATTGAACTGGATGAGTCCGGTATGGTGCCATTTCCTGATGAGAAGGCCAAGGCAGAGTTTCCTGACGAGGAGATTGACGTGCTGATTCAGGAGGTCCGTGATGAGCTCAATGAGAAGCTCCGTGAGCTGGGTAAGCCGATTCTTTCCGGTGATTACTGGATGAACGGTCACGAGCTTCCCGGTCACATCGGATATTGGATGGCTCGGTTCCGAGACGGCAAGCTCAAGGTGGATTACTACGATTCCACCCGCAAAGCCAAGATTCGTAAATTCGGTCGCTTTACTTCTTAAGATTAACCCCCGAGTGTATCATACTCGGGGGTTAATCTTATTTTGACCTTAAATTTTACAAAAAACACTTGCAATTTGCTATTTTTATGCTATACAGAGCAGGCGTTTGAATGATTCAAACGTATGGTGTTAATAATTTGTGGGAGGCGAGCCATCGTCTGACCACAAACCTAGTAAAATGAGGTATAAAATGGCTAAATCTAAAAAGAAAATTTTAGGTCTTATCAAGCTACAAATACCTGCCGGAAAGGCGAATCCGTCTCCGCCGGTTGGTCCTGCTTTAGGTCAAAAAGGCTTGAATATTATGGAATTTTGTAAGGCTTTC
Source organism: Alphaproteobacteria bacterium (assembly GCA_017477035.1). GTDB lineage: Bacteria > Pseudomonadota > Alphaproteobacteria > RF32 > CAG-239 > RUG410. The sequence goes on from JAFUXW010000031.1 coordinate 2,568, forward strand.
AATGCTCAAACTCAAAAAATGGAACCGGGAATTCCGGTACCGGTAATCATTACCGATTATGATGATAAGAGCTTTACGTTTATTA
>JAFUXW010000229.1 GCA_017477035.1 Alphaproteobacteria bacterium
AGTTGCGTTTATATACCGAGTTTGTGCGTCAATTCTTTGTTTATTATTTCTGGAAACGCTATTTCTTATATGGAACATGCGGTTTCTGGATGGCAACCACCCATGCTTATTTTAGATTTTTGAAAATTGCCAAGTGGTTTGAGTGGAAAGCATTCAATTCCGATAAATAAGTTTATCAAATACCTTCTTTAGCTAGGTGCTCTAGAAATTTTATCTGAATATCGGCAATTTGTTTTACACTTTCTATTTCTACATATTCACCGGAAGCGTGCATTCCTTCGCCGGTTCCCGAGTGCATAATTACAATTGAACCTTTAACTGCAAACGAGCGGGAATCAGTAGCCCCTCCAATATGCTCAAATTCTATCTTGCGACCCATTATCTTTTCAGCAAAACGCTTATAATCCAAAATATACGGATTTTCTTCATTCATGACCACAGGAGTGCTGGCAGATACGATTTTATATTCAACTCCTTTCTCCATACATTTTTGCAAATTATTTTCCAGATTTTCAACTGTCGAATTTTCTGTTAAACGGAAATCTAATAATGCTTCGGCATGATTAGATATGATGTTGGAAACTTGCCCGCCGTTAATAGTGGCAAAATGTACGGTATCAAACCAAGTATCGCTTGGTTTTGAGGTTTCTAAAGAATAATATGGATATATGCGTCGTATGTTTTGCCATGTTTTTAATAGTAGTTCGTTAGCATCAGTGCCTTCCCACGGAGTAGAACCGTGCGCTTCTTTTCCGGTGGCAATCAACTTTACAAACACCGGATTTTTGCATTTGCTGACAATTTTGGTAATATCACCTCCGACATCGTTATCCAATACTATTTTAGCTGATATTTGCGGATATGCTTCCATAAATGATTCGGTTGATTTACTGCCTTTTTCTTCATCAGTGGAAAGGATAACTCCGAATTTTATCGGCAGGTTATGTTGTGATACATATTCCATGGAATTTAGCGCAACAGCGGCAAATGATTTCATATCAAGAGTTCCTCGACCATACATTTTACCGTCTTTGATAACCGGTGTAAACATGTCATCAGATGCCGGAACAACGTCAATATGTCCTAATATAATTACGTCAAAATCGAATGATTTTGTGTTGCGCAAAAACACCACCGGAGATGCAGTGCTTTGAAAAACGGAGGCAATTACTTCACTATTTGCAAATTTTTTGCAAATATATTCAGTCGCTTTAATAATTTCCTCGGTATTTCCGGTTTCAGTGCGGAATTTTACAAGGTCTTCTATAGTTGTAATTAAATCCATTTTTCTAATCCTTTAATTATAATTTTTACCATTTTTTTATATATATAGGTCATAATGCTTTAAAATTGAGTAAAGGGATAAAAATAAAATGAAGTCATTGTTTGCTATATTAATGGCCATCGGGTTGGTGTTGAGTAATTCGGCAAGAGCTGAAGAGGGAAGTGAAACCGGACTTAAATTGCCGAGAATGGTGTCTTTACGCTCCAGTTTGATAAATGCTCGTTCCGGTCCGGGAATTCGCTATCCGATAGAATGGGTATATAAACAAAAAGGAGCACCGGTCGAAATTGTGTCTGAATTTGAATTATGGCGCAAAATTAAAGATTGGGAAGGCTCTGAAACGTGGGTACATAAGGCAATGTTATCCGAAAGACGTTTCGCTAGAGTCATTACTCCGGGGGAAAATAATATCTATGCTAAACCGGAAAAAGAAGCTAAAATTGTAGCTAAAGTTGAAGACGGAGCTGTCGGAGAAGTTTCAGAATGCCCGACAAAAGATGGTATGTGCCTGATTAAATTTGATAATATTCAAGGCTGGATGGAACGTGGAAATTTGTTCGGCATTTATGATGATGAGGTAATTAAGTAAGCATTGAAGCAAGAGATTAAATTTAATGCAGATGAAACGCTGTTACCAATTATTGCTAAATGGCAACAGTGGTTGTTAAAACAGCGTCTTTATTCAAAACACACTCTTGATGCATATAGTAGAGATTTAGCGATATTTCTGGAAAAGATTAATCCTCAAAGACCGCTTGGACTTGATGATTTGGCTAAATTGGAAGTTCGAGATTTTAGGCGTTTTTTAAGTGGGCGAGCTGCACAGTATATAAATAAATCTTCCATGGGGCGTGAACTTTCGGCTGTGAGGAATTTTTTCAAATGGATGGATATTAATGATATTGCAAAGAATCCGGCCATCAGCGTGATAAATACGCCTCATAAAGGTAAGGTGCTTCCTAAAGCGCTTGATAAAGATGATGCTTATGATTTATTGTGTGAAATAAAAGATATGGCACAAGATGAATGGCAAGGACTTCGTGACAGAGCCATATTATGTTTGCTATACGGATGCGGTTTGCGAATATCTGAAGCCCTTGCGCTTAATGTTGGCGATATTACGGCCAAAAGCGATTTTCTTCGTATAAAAGGTAAAGGCA
>JAFUXW010000230.1 GCA_017477035.1 Alphaproteobacteria bacterium
CGTATTTATCCTTAAGTCTTTTAATTTCATCGGCTATTGCTGCCCAGCGTTTATCTTCGCTGTTAACCAAAATTTCCAGTCCTGATTTTTCTTCTTTCAACTCATTAAATTCTGCGCGAATCTGTTCTTCATCCAAACGCCGTAAATTGCGCAATTTCATATTTAAAATAGCTTCAGCCTGATTATCTGTCAGCTTGAAAGTTGTCATTAACACAACTTTCGGCTCATCTTCTTCACGAATAATACGAATTACTTCATCTAAATTCAAATATGCCGCCAAATAGCCTTCTAAAATTTCAAGACGAGCATTTATTTTGCCGATACGATAATTTATTTTGCGTAAAAAAATATGATTGCGATGCACCAAATAATCATGCAAGACTTCTTTTAAGCTCATTACCCTCGGCACGCCATCTAAATCCAATACATTCATATTCATATTGAATTTTGCTTCCATATCGGTTTGACGATACAACTGCTCCATCAGCATTGTCGCATCTATAGTTCTGTTTTTAGGTTCTAAAACAATCCTTATATCTTGAGCGGATTCGTCGCGCACATCACCTAAAAAAGGCAATTTTTTATTGATTAGCAACTCTGCTATTTTTTCTATTAATTTAGATTTGACAACTTGATAAGGTATCTCCGTAACAACTATTTGATATTGTCCGTGTCCCAAATCTTCGGTAGTCCATTTTGCACGAATACGAAAATTTCCCTTTCCTTGCTTATAATTATTCAAGATAGTTTCAAATGAATCGACTATTGTTCCTCCGGTTGGAAAATCTGGACCTTTTACACGTCTTACCACATCTTCGTCACTGCAATCGGGATTCTCTATCATATAAACCAAGGCATCGCTCAATTCACTTAAATTATGAGGAGGAATATTGGTAGCCATACCTACAGCAATTCCCATTGACCCGTTACACAATAGGTTGGGAACCATTGCCGGCATTACTGATGGTTCGCAATCTTCTCCGTCATAGGTATCTATAAAATCGACAGCATCGTCATTCAAACCATCCATCAAATCCATAGCAAACTCTGTGAGTCTGGCTTCTGTATAACGCATAGCTGCCGCACCGTCACCATCAATATTTCCAAAATTACCTTGTCCATCCACCAACGGATAACGAACCGAAAAATCTTGAGCCAACCGCACCATTGCTCCATAAACCGCACTATCCCCGTGCGGATGATATTTACCGATAACATCACCAACAACTCTGGCACATTTTTTAAATCCGTTTTTCGGATCTAAATGCAACTGACGCATTGCATACATCAAACGGCGATGCACAGGTTTTAAGCCGTCTCTCACATCTGGAAGCGAACGCGAAACTATGGTTGACATAGCATAAGATAAATAGCGTTTACTCAATTCCTCTCCGAATTGGACATCTCTTATTTTTTGATTTTCCCCTGCCATTTTTCCACCTTAAAGCTTATACGTTTTAACTAATCCCAACAAAGAACCCCTGTTTTCCGGTAATCGCAAATTATGTTGGTTCAAAAAATTTCTCTGTAAAAAACTACCGGTCATCGCTAATACTTCAGCTATTTCCCCTCTTTTAGGACGATAATTTTTATCTGCAATATATTGAGGATATGCAAACAACCTATCTTTATAAGGTTCACCAACTTCAGCACACACAGCTCGCCCTGTTTTAGGCGATATATAAAGCAAATTCTGCCGTTTACCCGTAACGGCACATTCAGAAATATCAAGACCTATACCAAGAAAGTCCAGTAGATAATATTCAAAAAAAGAATAATATACCAACCAGTTACCGTCATTTATATGAGTAAAAAAGTCATTTATTACGGAATAAAAAGTCCCCAAATCATCATTTTCAGCCACGCATTCATCAATCAATCGACACAAAGATACCAATGCTTCTATTTTATCACTATCCAAAACGAAATCAGCCGCGTGTGAACGAACAAGTTCTACATTTCTGATATTGAGCATATTCTCTTCAACTCTGGCATATGCATTGAAGGAAATATAGTTTCCGATTTGGAAAATCCCCAAATTACGCGATGAACGCGCTCCGTTTACATAGCCGATTATTTTTCCTTTTTGCGGAGAAACCAAAGTAACAATCGCCGATTTTTCACCGTGATTTCTGATTTTTATGATATATCCCTCGCCGCTGAACTGCATCGCTTATTGCCAAACTTTTAATCTTAATATTCCTTGATAATGCTTTTGTTTATTTTATCAAAAGCCATTAACTCGCCTAATACTCGTTCCATATCGGCAAGAGCTATTGAATTAGGGCCATCCGATAAAGCCTTATCAGGATTTTCGTGAGTTTCTATAAACACCGCAGCCACCCCAACAGCCACTGCCGCTCTCGCCAACACCGGTGCAAATTCTCTTTGACCGCCGGTTGTTCCTCCTAATCCTCCCGGTTGCTGAACCGAATGAGTAGCGTCAAATATCAGCGGGTAGCCGGTATCTTTTGCCATTTGCGGAAAAGCGCGCATATCTGTTATCAATGTATTATACCCAAAACTGGTTCCCCGCTCTGTAATGCAAATATTTTGATTTCCAGAATCTTCAACTTTTTTAACAATATTTTTAACATCCCACGGAGCTAAAAATTGTCCTTTTTTTATATTTACCGTTTTACCGGTTTTAGCTGCTGCTACTACTAAATCTGTCTGTCGGCACAAAAAAGCCGGTATTTGCAACATATCCACATATTTTGCTGCAATAGGGCACTGTTCCCGTTCGTGAATATCGGTAACAATCGGCAAATCTGGATACAATTTACGAATTTCTTCAAATGTGCGCATTCCTTCTTCTAAACCGACGCCTCTGGCACTGTTAATTGATGTGCGATTTGCCTTATCAAAAGAAGCCTTAAAGATATATGGAATCCCCAATTTATTTGTGATTTCTACCATCTTGCCGGCAATGAATACTGCGTGTTCACGACTTTCTATTTGACATGGACCTGCCACCACCGACAACGGCAATTTATTGCCTAAACTAACCTTTCCTACTTTTATAACTTTTTGTTCCATTCTTACAAATCCTTAAAAATGTATCCGTGCAAACATAAACAAAACATTACCATCATTTTTAATTCCCGGGACATACGCTCCGTGAATTTCAAAACTACGATATCCGCCACCAGCCATAGGCAAAGGAAGCGGTACCGGAATGTATCCGTATTCATGGCGTTGTGTCAACCCCAATGCATATCCAACGCCGGCGTGCCATTGATTTTCATCTCCGGCATACCAATTCCACTGACGGGCATAACCGAAATAAGTTTCCACATATGAATTAGAATCCTTAAATGCCATTGCATACAAACCTGACCAGGTTCCTTCTTCATTGTAGTGAGATATTCCTAATCCGCCACCCCACGGGTTTTCATTGTATTTATTAATATGTTCTCTATCGTATGTTAAACGATTGTGCCATGCGTAAAACGGCAAATACAAATCATACTCGTGATTATTTATTATATCCTTACTATCCTTAATAATAAAATCTGTCCAATCAGCCAAAACGCCGGCTTGAACATCAAAAGAAATAAAAGACAGCGTAATAGCTGATAATAATCCTTTTATATTCATATCATTTCTTTCTTTTTTTTTCGTTAATTTCAGGAGTTACAATACCGCAAGATATCACATATTTTATACCTTCTTCAACACTCATATCCAATTTAATAACATCATTTTCATCAACAAAAATCAAAAAGCCGGAAGTCGGGTTAGGAGTAGTCGGAACGTAAATACTAATTTTTTTATTTTTGGTTTTTTCCTCAATTTCTCCACCGGTATCTTTCTTACTGACAAACGCTATTGTCCACAAGCCTTTACGCGGATATTCAACCAACACAACCTCACTGAAAGAGCGATTTTTCTGCGACAAGAATGTTTCAAAAATTTGTTTTACAAGTGAATAAATACTTGAAACAATAGGCATTTTTCTAATAATTTTTTCCCACAAATTTACAAAAAATCTTCCTACATAACCTGTAGTAAGCATTCCGATTAAAAATAAAACAACAAGCAATAATATCAAGCCCAATCCCGGAACTGCGTATGGCACAAAATTGCCTATTGTCCATTTTTGCGGTATAAGCTTACTTGTAATATCATTTATCCAAATAACCAAATGGTATGACATATATATCGTAATCGCCACCGGCGCCGCTACGATAACTCCGGTAAAAAAATAGTTTTTTATTTTTCCGCCAAGGGAAGTAGTATTTTTATGTTCTTCACTCATCTCATATTTTCCTCATTAAATCATTAATAATAAACTGAACCTTTTTACGACCATTCCAACTGTCACATTTTACATAACCAACGACATCATACATTTCACCTTTGCTTTGTAACATAGCATTACCTATGGCATTATCTGAAACTCTGAAAGCAATTGCCGGCACTTTTGTTCCCAACCCTGTAGTCAAAAAACATTTTATATGTCCGTTACCTACTATTTGCGGCCAACTTATCATAACATTACGAATCATCACTAACGGCTCGGGATTTCCCGTACCGAATGGTTCAAGCATACTTACATTATCGGCGAATTGTTCATTAACTCCGCTTAAGCTTAAAACACAATCTATATCCAAAACCGGAGCTATTTTTTCATCACCGAGCTTTTCCAAAATATATTCTCCGACAAACTTTTTAAATTGTGGAATTTGCTCTTTAGTTAATGAAAATCCGGCGGCCATGGTATGTCCTCCGCCACCAGTTATCAACTGTTTTTCTTTAGCTGCTATAATCAACGCTCCCAAGTCTATTCCTGATACCGAGCGCGCCGATCCCTTTACTTCATCCGGTTCTATTGACATCACAAATGACGGAATATTATATCGTTCACGTAACTTTCCGGCAACTATCCCGATAACTCCTTGATGCCAATCATCTCCATATACGAAAGCCATCGGGTATTCTTGTACAGTTCCCTCAACTTGCTCTATTGCTTGTAATAACACATAGTTTTCTATCTCTTTGCGTTCAATGTTAAACTGATTAAATTTTTCAGCCAAAATCTGCGCTTCGTTATCATTGTCAGAACATAAGAGTTTACTGCCAAGTGAAGCATCTCCGACTCTACCGCAAGCATTTATACGAGGTCCAAGCATAAATCCTAAATGATATGATGTCGGAGGTTCGCTTAAATTCAATATCTGCATCAAGTGTTTTAAGCCGGTATTTTTCATTTTTGCCATCACTTTGAGACCTTGCTTCACATAGGCGCGGTTTAATCCTATTAAAGGAACGACATCGCATACCGTCCCCAAGGCAACCAAATCAAGCACCCCCAGCAAATCAGGTTCTTTTTTATCTTTATAAAAATCTTTTTCACGCAACACCCTATTTACGGCTACTAACGTCATAAAACCAACACCTACGGCTGACATATATTGTAAATAAGGATAATTATTATCTTCATCAAGACGTTTCGGATTTACCACTGCATATACGTTCGGTAACACTGACTCCGCTTCGTGATGGTCAATTACTATAATTTCAAAACCATCTTTTACAGCTTTATTCAACACATCAAAAGCTGTAGTTCCGCAATCTATGGTTATTACCAA
>JAFUXW010000231.1 GCA_017477035.1 Alphaproteobacteria bacterium
CTTTCTTTTTTGTAGTCATTTTGAGTTCCTTTCGTGACTGTTAATGTTAATTTACAATTACAGCAATGCTTGGAAAAAGGAGGAAGTCCAGTCTTTTATTGCAAAATAAGGAAAATAAATGGGAAAACAGGTATCAATGCGCGAATATGCCCGCCAGCGAGGCGTTCACTTGAATGCGGTGCAAACGGCGGTAAAGACCGGACGGATACACAAGACCGTCGATGGTAAAATAGACGTGGATGCGGCCAACAAGGAATGGTTTATGAATACTGATCCGGCAAAATCGCACAAGACCGATCCGCTGTTTGAAAATCCGCCGGAAGCCATTCCAAGCGGTGGTGGTGGAACGGCAAAACAGAACTTTTCAACATTTCAGCAGGCCAAGACCGCCGATGTTTATTATCGGGCGATGCTCGCCAAGGCCAAGCTGAAGATGATAACCGGCGAAACCATCGACCGCAAAAAAGCCGGACAGTATGCGTTTAACCTTGGCCGCTCTTTGCGTGATTTGTTTATCAGCTTTCCCACGCGCTACGGTTCGCTGATTGCGGCGGAAATGGATGTTGACGAACATAAAATGGTGACAGTTTTAGATGAATATATCAGAAAATTACTCACAGAAAGCCGCGACATCATCGACCGAGAGCTTTGATGCCGAGATTTATATCGCCGACCAGTTTTATAAAGGCGCAGAGCCGGACAGCTATATGTCGGTCTCCGAATGGGCTGATGCCTACCGGATGTTGTCGAGCAAGTCGGCTTCCGAGCCAGGGCGATGGCGGACAGCCAGAACGCCTTACTTAAAGGAAATTATGGATTGCCTTTCGCCGAAAAGTCCGATTCAGAAGGTCGTATTTATGAAAGGTGCGCAAATCGGCGGCACCGAGTGCGGCAATAACTGGATTGGCTATATCATGCACAAAGCTCCTGGTCCGATTATGGCGGTATCGCCTACGGTGGATATGGCCAAGCGTAACTCGCGCCAACGTATTGATCCGTTGATTGAAGAATGTTCGGCTTTGCGTTCGGTGGTCAGTTCCCCGAAAACCCGTGACAAAGGCAATACGATACTCTCTAAAGACTTTCAGGGTGGTGTTTTGGTGATGACCGGCGCAAATTCGGCGGTGGGCTTACGTTCTATGCCTGCTCGATACTTGTTTATGGACGAGATTGACGGTTATCCTCCGGATATCGACGGCGAAGGTGATCCGATTTTGCTGGCGGAGCGTAGAACGGCAACGTTCAGCAAGCGCAAGAAGATATTTTTGGTATCAACACCAACGATTAAGGGGTTATCAAACATCGAGCGCGAATTTGGTATGACCGACCAACGTTATTATGTTGTGCCTTGTCCGTATTGCCATAAGTTTCAGCGGTTGGAATGGGATAATATCCGCTCGACCGATACTGGTGTGATGTACGAGTGCGAACATTGCCACGCGTTAATAGCCGAGCATTATAAGTCGCAGATGCTTGAAAAAGGCTTTTGGCAACCAACCGCTAAGAGTGACGGCATAACGGCGGGTTTTCATCTGTCATCGCTTTATTCGCCGGTTGGGTGGCTATCGTGGAAAGAATGCGTGGACATCTACGAGAAAGCCAAGAAGAACCAAACTTTAATGCAAGGTTTTCAAAACACCATCCTCGGCGAAACCTACGAGGCTGAAAGCGATGCGCCGGAATGGCAACGGCTTTATGAGACGCGTGAGCACTATAAAATCGGCACAATTCCTTTTGGTGGCTTATTTTTAACCGCCGGAGTGGATATTCAAAAAGACCGTATTGAGTGTGAAGTTGTCGCATGGGGACGGCAAAAACAGAGTTGGTCGGTGGAATACTTCGTTTTAGACGGAGACACTGCCAAGCCGGAGGTCTGGCATAAATTGCAGAATGTTCTGTTTAAGGATTATCCGCACGAGAGCGGTATCACGTTGCCAATTCGCGTGATGTGCGTTGATAGCGGTTACGCCACGCAAGACGTTTACAGTTTCGTTCGGCAGTTTAATCAGGCTGTTTGGGGTGGTTCAGGCGCAAGAGCGAGCCAACCGCAAACGGTGGTGGCAATCAAAGGTCAAAGCCGTGATACGGCGATGATACTTTCCACTTCCAAGGCTGACACCAAGAAAAAAGGCTTAAAAGTTTGGAACGTTTCCGGTCCGGTAATCAAAACCGAGCTGTACCGATGGCTTCGAATGCAACGCATTGGCGAAGATGCCTCGCAGTTCGGCTGGTGTCACTTTCCGGAATATGCGGAGGAATATTTCAAACAGCTGACGGCGGAACGTCAAGTTATACGCGTTACCAACGGCTATCCGAAACCGGTGTGGGAAAAAGATCCGACACGGCGCAACGAGGCGTTGGACTGCCGCGTTTATGCCCGTGCCGCGGCGGCGATTTACGGTCTTGACCGAATGAGCGAGCGCGGATGGCAGGAACTGGAAGCGTTAATCCCATCTCCGGACGAAGTAAAGAAAATAAAGAAACAACAACGGTTCATACAGATGCAACCAACAAAGGTGGATGATCCATGGCTTTAGATAAAGAAACGATAAAAACACGGCTTGCCGAGGCGGAAGAAGCCTATCACAAGCTTCTCATCGGTGCAAAGGAAGTAAGTGTTAACGTTGGCAACTTCGGCTCGGTAACCTACAACCAAACGAGCCGAACGGCTTTGGAAGCTTACATTGCCAACTTAAAGGCACAATTAGCGGAAGCTGAAGGCACTCCGATTTTGAAACGCAAGATTATAAAGGTTAGTTTTTAATGGCAAACGATACAGCACATAGTTCAGCCTCATTAACGGCGCGAGAGCTTTCAAGTTGGCAACCGACCAGAGGTTCGGCGGATAACGACTTATTGCCGGAGCTGTCCACCATCGTCTCGCGTTCAAGGGATTTGGCGCGTAACCACGGTGTGGCGGCCGGTGCAATACAGACTTTAAATGACAACATTGTGGGTGTCGGTTTTAGGTTATCGGCCAAACCGGACTACAAACTCCTCGGCAAAACCAAGGATTGGGAAGAAGAATGGCAAGCTAAGGTTGAGAGTTTATGGCGGTCATGGGCGGAAACGACCGCTTGCGATGCCGCCAAAACGCTTAATTTTCACGGTTTAACTACGCTTGTTTTCAAGTCCTGTTTGATAAATGGCGAAGCGGTGGCTTTGCCGCTGTGGCTTAAAGACCGAAAGTTTAACACTTGTATTCAGCTTGTTGAGCCGGATCGCCTCTCAAATCCGAATAACGCTATGGACAGCAAGACCATGCGCGGTGGTGTGGAGATTGATAAATACGGTGCGCCGGTGGCTTATCACATCCGTAAAAACCACCCTGGGGATTACTGGATTGGCGGTGCTTTAGATACTTGGGAGCGCATTCCGTCTTATACCGATTTCGGCAGACGGCGGGTTTTGCACGTTCACGATGTCGAGCGTATCGGACAGACCAAAGGAAAGCCTATTTTAACATCCATTATGCCGATGTTCAAAATGCTTGATCATTACGAGCGTTCCGAGCTTCAGGCGGCAATTGTTAACGCGATGATAGCGGCGTTTATAGAAACACCGATGGATGCCGAGGGTTTGAACGAACTGTTCGGCGGTGACAGTAACGATTATTTGAACGCTAAAAAGGATTGGAAAGTCAAACTCGAGGGCGGTTCTATTATTCCGATATTCCCTGGCGATAAAATCGCGCCGTTTACGCCGAGCCGACCGAATTCCGCTTACGGTAGCTTTATTGAAAACGTTCTCCGGCACATCGGAGCGGGCTTAAATATTCCGTATGAGTTGCTGTTAAAGGACTTTTCAAAAACGAATTATTCCTCAGCTCGTGCCGCCTTGCTTGAAGCTTGGCGGTTTTTTAACGGACGCAGAGCTTGGCTTGCCAACACTTGGGCAACGCCGGTTTACGAGCTGTTTTTGGAAGAAGCCGTCAACAAAGGCTTAATTGATGCGCCGGACTTCTACGAGAACCGCTACGCTTACACACGGTGCAAATGGATTGGACCAGGCCGCGGTTGGGTAGATCCGGTTAAGGAAGCACAAGCCTGCCAACTTCGTATGGAAATCGGGCTTTCAACCTTAGAGGAAGAATGTGCCAGTCAAGGCTTGGATTGGGAGGAAGTCTTAGAGCAAAGGCTTCGTGAGAAAAACAAATTACAAGAGTTAGGATTGTATAATGAAGTTATTAAATCAGACGATATGGGCAATCACGCCCGAAATGTTACAGACGATGGCAACAATAGCAAGCGAGACGAGAAAGAGTCCTGAAGCCATTGCCAAAGAAATGGGACGAGAAATGAACACCGCCAATGCCGTTTCTGTTCGAGACGGCATTGCTGTTATAAAGGTGTCGGGGCCGCTGTTTAGGTACGCCAATTTAATGACCAGAATTTGCGGTGCAACCTCTTATGAGTTATTTGCACAGGACTTCAATAAAGCGGTACAACAATCTGAAATAAAAGCAATTTTGCTTGATATTGATAGTCCAGGCGGCGAAGTCAATGGATGTTCTGAACTGGCGGATATGATCTTCAAAGCGCGTGGTTCAAAACCGATAATTGCCTATGCCTCCGGCTCGTGTTGCTCGGGTGCTTATTGGATTGCTTCCGCCTGTGACAAGATTTTAGCATCCGACACCGCCATTTTAGGTTCAATCGGTGTCGTTTCCATCTTTGAAAAGGACGATGACGAGAAAACAATTGAAATTGTTTCATCGCAATCGCCGAACAAACGGCCGAATGTGAACACCGATGAGGGACGCGCCAAAATACAGGCACGTGTTGATGAGCTTGCAGAGGTATTCATCGCCAAAGTGGCGCGTAATCGCGGCATTACGGCGGTGGATGTGGTTAAAGACTTCGGTGCCGGAGATGTTTCTGTTGGACAATACGCTGTTCGTAACGGCTTGGCGGACGGCTTATCCTCTTTTGAGGACATAGTTTCAAGCCTTAACCAGGAGAAAACTTTCATGAATGAACCTAATCAAATAAGCGCGGAGGATATTAAAAAAGCCGAGCGCGAACGTATGGCTCAGGTATTTGCCAGCGATTCAAGCCGCGGTAAAGAAACCACAGCACACGCATTGTTGGCTATGACGGATTTGTCTGCCGCCAACATTTTAACCATTTTGAATACAATTCCAAATGCCAAACCAAACGCTTTTGAGGCGGCAATGAATGAACTGAGAAATCCGGACATTCAACCGGTGGCGGAAGCACAAGAAGAAACCGTTGAGGCAGTTGCCAACCGCA
>JAFUXW010000032.1 GCA_017477035.1 Alphaproteobacteria bacterium
CAATTCAATATTTGTTTTGCCAAATTCAGCAAAAGCGAGTTCACTCGGCCCATATCCTTCTTCGCGACTCGGGATATGAATTTGCGGCATTATTCCTACTTGCTTAAAAAAGCGCGTCAATATTGAAGTAGATGTCGCTCCGTCAACATCATAATCACCAATAATGGCTATTTTTTGTGATTTTATAACTGCATCTGCTATGCGCTCGGCCGCCTTTTGCATATCTTTCATAACATACGGATCCGGCATAAGACTTTGTAGTTTAGGATTCAAAAAACTCTCGGCAGAAACAATATCCACACCGCGGAGATATAACATCCGAGACAAATATTGCGGAATATCATATTTATCAGCCATTCTCGCACATTCGGCATCATTAACCGAGGGAAAATTCCATATATTACCGCCTAACGACAGTGCTTGGGTTTCACTCATATTACTCTAACCAATACAAATAAATCTCCGCGCGGCGATTAGCGGCTTCAGCTGCGCCATCTACCTCTACTCTTATCGGACGACTGTCAAATAAAGCCAGTGTATTGATATCAGTTGCTTCAACTCCATAACTTATCAAAGTGGCTGCCGTTTTTACTGCTCGTTCATTAGAAATTTTAAGATTTATGAAAATTCTTTGCAAAATATTTTGAGTTCTAGTGCGATGTGATGCATGTCCGTAAACCACAACTTTTGCTTTTTCATTAAGAGCTTTTTTTGCAACCTGATGTAATATTTCTTTATTTTCCGATGTAATTTCCGAACTACCATCGGCAAAGCCGATAACTGCCGCCAGCTCTGATTTAGATACTTTCTTCAAATTTGCTTCGGTATACCTGCAATCTGGGCCTTCAAACAAAGATGCGCATCCGCTCAAAATCAATACTGTAAACAATATAAATATTTTTTTCATTTTCTAACTTCCTCTCAAACATTTTTTATAAGCCTAAAAGAATTTCGTCGGTAAAACAAGAATAAAAGCTTTTTTTTCCAATAAATTTTCTGTTTTTTACACAAAATTTAAAAATAACATTGAAATTATGAAAATTAAATGTATAATAAATTATCAGAGTTGTGTATTTGAGGACGTATTATGTATAAACTTTTAAAAATAATGGTTGCAACCATATTGTTATTTGTTTCCGCCTGTTCAGATGAAGATACCAGCACTAAAGGTGTTACAGGTGGTGATACGTCGCTTCAAGTTTTTTCCAAAATAGATAATAAAATAATACACGAGTACAACATTGAGCTAGCTGATACCAGTGATAAGATTTATCATGGATTAATGGGAAGAACTTCGTTAGATGAAAACAGCGGAATGTTATTTGATATTAATTTAGTTCCCAAAGATGTTGATATTGCTTTTTGGATGAAAGATACCTTAATTCCTTTGGATATTCTTTTTATTGATGAAAATGGTATAGTGTTTTATATTCATAAAAATGCTCAACCTTATGATACTACTCCTATATATCCTCCAAAGCGCCCTCGCGCTGTCTTGGAAGTAAACGGCGGTCAAATTGATAAATATGGAATAAATATGGGGGATATGCTTAAAGCTGATTTGTTCGGAAATAATTAGTTTTACACAAAAAAAGAGCCTTGCATTTAAGCAAGGCTCTTTTTTTTATTCCGGAACCGGCAACCCAGCCTCCAGATAGTTGTTTACCAACTCCACATACTCACGATGTGAATTAGGAGTGAGCTTGAATGACTCCGGGAAATTTTTTGCAATCTCCACAAACTCCCTCTCCAAACGAGCAATGGCTCCTGAGAACCCCTGCTCTGCCAATATCTGTAATCCCTTGGGATGCATGGCAAAGAAGTAGAAGTTCTCCGGATTGCGATGGAGATAATTCCTCATCATTGCCGGCGTCACCAACATTGCATAAGGAGCATACGCCTCCTTGTCGGTGTGTGGCTTGTTCTCAAGGCGAAAGTCCATAAAATGGGTGATAACATACTCAGACTTGCCCAACTCAAGCAACTGATCAATCTGACCATACTGCAACATTCGGTGATAGCGATTAAAACGCTTGCGGTGAGCCCATTCTACCAGAAAGTCTACACCATCATTAATCTTTTTAATAATTTTCATAAATTAATTTTTTATAATAAAGAATTTATTTGTTCTTATCACATATCGTTTTTTTGTCAATGTTTTTTTTAGCTTCAACAAAAATTTTCCTTTTGCCTACACATCCGGCAAACAAAAGGAAAACTTTTCAAACAATGCTAAAGCACAATCTCAATCATCGGCATAACACCAAAAGTTTGATTTTGTAACTTCCAGCCAGAGAGCGTATAATTTGACAAACTATCCATCCAGACCATGCCTTCATATCCAACGGTAGAGCTCCAAAAAGTATAGCTACACTTACTAAAGCCTATTTTTGCCAAAGCAGCTTTAAGATTTCGCTTGTGAGTGAGTATTTTGTAAAGCTCAAATCGGCTAGGCAAAAATGCTTCTCCGCGCTTTACGCCAAAACCTTCATAGTTAGCACAAAAGACAGCGGAACCGAGTTCCACATCCTGTTTGACTGCCTGCTGTAACAATTCTGAAGTCGCTTCTCTACCGGAAATAATACCAGAGGTATCAATAGCAAGCGGAGCATAGCTCCACGGCAACATCATCAGAGAAGGGCAAACACCCAGAGCAATGCCTTGGTGTTCATCAACATCAACAATTATTGAGCGCACTTTCTGTTTTCCGGCCAGAGAAGACGCAAATTGTCCGTCACCAAGGTCATACATACCAGCAGAAACAAGTTCTTTCTGTTCAGTTACAAAATGTTTTTTTTCATCCATAAATAATAAATTTTAGGGTTTATACTAAAGTTGACTAAATGATACTCTGCATAATAGAAAATCACGCATAAGTATACATCTTAAAACTCTAAAAGTAAATATCAAAAATTAAATTTTTTGCATAAATTTCATCAGTTTTCCAAGCTTCCGCAAGGTATAATTTCATTATATTTCTTATTTTTGATTCTTGCTTGCATCGGTTGCCCCTTAGGTTCGTTCTTACAATATCCCTCACGAAACCACCCTTTCTTATATGTCATTTTACCAAGCGTTGCTCCCTTTATATCATATTGCTCAATCCGGCCGTCCAAAGCACCGTCTTTATAACGACTTATTAACTCTACATTACCATTTATATAGTATATAAACTCTTCGCCGTCCTTAACTCCTTTTTTATAATACGAACGAGAGATTAAAGTGCCATCTTGCGTATAAATTGAAGTTTCACCGTTTTGATAACCGTTTTGATATGTTTCATAAGCAATTGCTCCATCATAATTATTTACTATGATTCCG
>JAFUXW010000232.1 GCA_017477035.1 Alphaproteobacteria bacterium
GGAATATTTCTCGGAAAACACTTGGAAAACAAGCGAAGTAACCGGAACGTTCAGCGGTTCAACCTCGGATAAAACCGCCACGGTGGAACTGTTCGGATGCACGAATAAAGCGCAAGCCTTGCGTGAAGCGGTGTATATGGCACTTGCTAACCGTTACCGGCGGCGCATTGTTACCTTTACGACCGAGTTAGAGGGTTTAATCCCGACATACGGCGATTTAATCGCTATCACGCACGATATGGCGCACTGGGGTAGCGGTGGCGAAATTATTGCGCAAGACGGCTTAAAGCTCACACTATCCGAGCCGGTGGAATTTACGTCTGGTGTTAAAAACGTGCTGGCACTAAGGCAAAAGAATGGTTCGCTTTCGGGGCCTTATGAGGTGACGGCAACCGAACTTAACACCGAGGTTATGCTGAAAACTCAGCCGAGTATTGAAATTTTGACGGCTTCCGGTATGGAACGCACGCATTACGCTTTCGGTACGCAAGATAAATGGAGTGTCTATGCTCGTGTTACCGGCATTCGACCACGCTCAAATCAAGTGGAAATCACGGCGGTTATTGAAGATGACCGTGTTCATCAAAATTAAGGGTTTACTTGTCTAACATACCGATGCCACGAAGAATGCCAATCATACCTTCGGCAGCGATGTCATTAACGACTTTACCTTCATCATTGAAATAGTAGAAGTTCATAACCGAAGTAGAGAAATGTTTACCTGAGGCAGGCATTCCCATAAATTCGCCTTTGTGAGTGCCGCTTAATATCCAACGGACAGCAACAACATTTCCTTCGGCAACCATTTCTTCTAATTTCCATTGAACATCAGGAAAACTTTGACGCATCCAATGAACAACCGAAAGATAACCTTCGCCGCCGTAAAGAGGTGTCGGCGATGCTGGCGTATAGAACGGAGCATCATCGGCAACAAGTTCTTTGGCAATGTTTGAATCTGCTGTGTTTATCATGGTTTCAAAGCGTTTCATTGCCGCTTTGTGGGCTTCAATATTATTATCAGGCTGTTTTGAACAAGCCGCAAGCATTAACAAAGCACAACACATACTAACTAAATGTTTCATTTTTAACCTCCGTTAAATTTTTTATGAATTTAACGGTGTTTTACTTGAATGTCAATAACCTCAACGAAAGGAAAATCATGGATTGGCTACAATTTTTACAAATTGTTTGCGTACCGGCATTTGTGTGGCTCGTTCACAAATACGGCGAAATGCGCAAGGACTTGAACGACTTCAAGGTTCAGGTTGCCAAAGAATATGCCACGCAAGTGCATATAAGTCGGCTTGAACTCAAAATTGACGATTTACGACAACTTATATGGGAGATACACAATGAATCAAAGACCACCTCGAGGAATAAGAAATAATAACCCAGGCAACATCCGCCATGGGCAGAATTGGCAAGGCTTAAATCCGGATGGCAGGAACATTGATCCTGCCTTTTGTGTATTTAAATCGCCGGTTTTCGGAATTCGTGCGCTTGCCAAAGTGCTGATGAATTACAAGAAAATCCACGGTTTGAATACCGTTCGGCAGATAATCAGCCGCTATGCGCCGCCAAATGAAAACCAAACAAAGGCTTATATTCAAACGGTAGCACAGCAAATCGGCGTATATCCGGACACGGTAATAGA
>JAFUXW010000233.1 GCA_017477035.1 Alphaproteobacteria bacterium
CTAATAAGATTTTCGCAGCAGTGTTAGGTATCGCCTTAATGGCAAGTGCTAATGTTATGGCTCAGACTGAGGCAGGTCTCAACGACTTTGCATACCAGATGCAAAAGCTTAAGAAAGAGCGTTACACCGACCAGGTGGTATACACTGTGGGTGATGATGCTCACGAGTATACAGCAGGAGCAAGACCAAAACACGGGGCTTATATCGGTATCACGGGAGGTATCCAGCACTTTGATGGACACCTTACCCCTATGGGTGGTGCCGTAGTAGGATGGGAAGGCCGTCACATCGGTTTCGAATATAACGGTACGTTCACCGTTGGCAACTATACAACAGAAGCTGACCGTGATAACAAGTACGTTGAATTCGACAGCCGACTGATGATGAAGTTCAAGCTGGTTGCTAATTCTGACCAGAGCTGGCAGTTGTGGTTTGACCCATACTTCAGCTATAAGCTGTCATTTGACTACCACAAGAATGAAAGCACTACAACTACAGTCCGCGAGACTGATAGTGAGATAATTACTACTATCGACCAGATAGGAAGTGATTACGAGTTTAAGGCTTCATCAATGGGTGTCGGTGGACAACTCGAGTTAGTATACCGTCCTTACATGAGCCCTTGGGCATTCCGCCTTTATGGTGGTGCAGGCACACAGCAGCGCTTCTATGACGATGGTAACAGATTCCATCCCGAGTTCTTCGGAGGTTTCAAGGTTACCTATAACTTCAATGCAGGTGCTATTTGGGACAAGGCCTTCTTGCAGAAGACCGGCCTCTCAAAGAAGCAGGCACTGAAGCTCTCAAAGGAGCGTGCTCGTATGATAGCAAACTACTAAAATATAAAAAAAACAGCGACTTCCTGAAAATGGAGGCCGCTGTTTTTTTGCTCATTAATATTGTCCCAAAATGGCAGTATTATAAATACCTTTATGACAAAATGCTTGATTTTTGGGAAACTTGCGCTATAATAATCACCGATTTTGAAGTATTGTTATATCGGTTATTAAATAATTTTAAATTATGAATAATCTTAAGTTTGACGTGACCTTAAAAGGTATGGTTACCCGCTGGGACGGCAACTGTTTGACCGGTTCTCAAATTGAAGTAGCCGCTCGTGAATGTATCTTGCATCATGAAAAGAACGCAAGGTGGAATTTTTCGACGCCGAAATTGGTGTCGCTCTTTGTAAAAAATACACAACAGCTTCCCGAGAAAAAAAGACTGAGTCTGCTCACTCCGGGAGCTGAAGTCAAGTTACGTGTGCGAGCAACTATTTCGGAATGTGAAGTGACGGTCATTTCCGCAATTGTTCCTTCCAGCTCGTCAACTCTTGATTTTTTGTGTGCTGTCAGTGGTTTTGTGCAGGTGATTCCTGTTGCTCCCAAAGGATAGCTTAAAGTAGAAAATGTTAAACCGCCTGTGGCTGAGCTACAGGCGGTTACGTTTTTTGAATGCCCCGTAAAATTTAATCTACCGGTTTTATATGCCAAATATTTTTTGCATATTCCATTACTGAACGGTCGCTTGAAAAATAACCTATCCGAGCCACATTGTAAATGGCTTTTTTATACCATATTTCAGGTTTGGTATAATCTTTTTCAGCCTGATGAATAACATTGTTAAAGGCTTCTAAATCTGCCAAAATAAAGTAATAATCGTTGTTGACCAATGAGTCAAAAATCGGACTGAATTGTTGCGGATAATTACTGTCGGCAAATGTTGCGGAATTTACGCTATTTAAAATTCTTTTAATATACTCAGAATTTTCATAAATTTCACGCGGATTGTAGCTTAAGCGTTTTTCTCTTATTTGCTCTTCAGTTAAACCGAATAAATAAAAGTTTTCGGCTCCTACGGCTTCACGTATCTCAATGTTTGCCCCGTCTAACGTGCCGACAGTTAAAGCACCATTTAAAGCAAATTTCATATTACCGGTGCCGGATGCCTCAAATCCGGCGGTAGAAACCTGACAGCTGATATCGGCGGCAGGCATCAGATATTCGGCAACCGAAACCTTATAATCAGGTATGAATACTACTTTCAAATAATCCCTTACGCGTTCGTCGTTATTAATAACTTCTGCCACATTGTTGATAAGCTTAATTACCAATTTTGCAAATGTGTATGAAGGCGCGGCTTTTCCGGCAAAAATATATGTTTTAGGAGTCAACGGAAGGTTACGGTCATTTATAATAGCCAAATAATCACCGATTACTTGTAAAATAGTCATTAATTGGCGCTTATATTCATGAATCCTTTTGGCGTGAACAATATACATACTGTCAGGATTAACCATAATGTGCGTTGCTTTATACACTTTTTGAATAAGTCGGCGTTTGTTTTCGTATTTTATATCTTGAAATTGCTTAATAAAGTTCTTGTCATCAGCGTATTTCTCCAGTCCGCGTAACAAATCAAGATTAACAATCCAATCTTTACCGATTTTATCACTTATTAAATTTGCCAAATTGTTGTTAGCGTGAACTAACCAACGACGAGGAGTAATTCCGTTAGTGACATTAGTAAACTTTTCAGGCCATAGTTCATAAAATTCCGGCACGAGGCTGTGTTTTATCAGTTCCGAGTGCAATTTTGCCACTCCGTTGATCGAAAACGAACCGACAATAGAAAGATTCGCCATACGAATAACCTGATTATCACCTTCGCCGTCTACAATCGAAACTTTTCCGAGTTTGTATGCATCATCCCCGAATCGACTGCGGGCAAATTCCATAAAGCGACGATTGATTTCATATATAATTTGCAGGTGACGCGGAAGATAGCGAGCAATTATAGAGCTACTCCACTTTTCCAATGCTTCCGGTAATAAAGTATGGTTGGTATAGGCAAAAACTTTAGTAATAATATTCCATGCTTCATCCCATTCCATATTATATTTATCCAAAAGTTGACGCATCATTTCTACAATCGCCAGTGCCGGATGAGTGTCATTGAGCTGAATGCAGACATAATCAGGTAACTTGGCAAAGTCATTGCTTTTTTCCATAAAGCGTCTGATGATATCTTGAATAGCGCAGGAA
>JAFUXW010000234.1 GCA_017477035.1 Alphaproteobacteria bacterium
ATCGGGCCTCTTACTTCTGCGCCCGTTCTTTTGGCAGTATGCACAATCTCTGCAGTAGAAAGATCAAGCAATCTGTGATCAAAAGCCTTAAGGCGTATTCTTATATTTTGTGTATCCATTTCAATACTTTTCCTATAACTAAACAGCAAAAAGAACCTCGACGGATCTATTGCCATCTAAAATTTGTTAAAATTATGCAAACACTTTCGCAACAAAGGTTTGCGCTATATTTTATATTTGCTTCGCTGCGAGGTAAACCCTCTCAAAACAATTGTTGTAGCGCGCTTATATCATAACTATTTCACGATTGCAAGTAAAAAAATGAAAAAAAAGTAAATTTTTTATCTGACAATATTGTTCATCAACCAAATATTCAAAATTGATAGCTATTTAAACAAAAAAGTAAATAGACCTCAAAGCGGAAAGCAGTCTTTCTTCTATAATGCGTTTTATTTTATTCAAATGAAGTATGACTTTCAGTCCAATGAAAAAAAATTAAACTTCAAATATATACATTATTCAATGTCTGATATTTTAAACGATGGATATGACGAACCTGGCTTATACTTTTTTTCTGCTTCTTTAATTCCCTGAATAAAGACATCTTTAACTTTTATTAGTTGTCCATCTTTCATTAATGTGTCTTTACTCAAAGAACGGAATACATCGAACCCCAGTTCTCCTGAACCTATATAAGGGTCAAAAGCACAACTTATAGTTTCATCTGAATGTTTAGGCTTTCCGTTTATATCAAACAACTCTTCACCATTAATGATTATTTGTTTTACAACAGCTTCGTTATTATCTGCTTTTGAGCATACTATGGTTACGTTTTGCGAACATTGCAAAAAACGTGTATTGCCATACCTTTGAGTGTATCTTATGCGCAAGGCATTATTAAAAATTGCTTTAAGTTCATCAGCACGTATTTCGGCGGTTTGTATCATGGTTTCAGCACTATATGCCCTTTCTATATTATACATTGTGAGAATTTTATCTTTCTCGTATCGTAAAGCATGTGTCATATATCCTGTAGATATAAACGCTATTTGTGTTTTGGCTGCTTTTTTTATCAGATCTGCCACAAAAGTTCCGAGCGGGCAAGGATTTGAATAGTCACGTGTCAGATTTAATACGCTTTTTGCCACCGGAATCGTCAATCCGGATTTTTGTTCAAACTTATCTATTTCTGGGGCAAAATTCGGCAATAATGCCTCTTTTTTACTTTCAATTTCTTCATCTAAAATCAGTGAAGAATGATGATTATTAAGATTTAATGAAAATTTAAGCATTGTTCGGCTGAAAGCTTGCGGATAATAAATACGTTTATCCGGAATCGGTGCTAATATTGAATGTTCATGCCCTCCAATAAGTAAATCAATAGACGTTCCGAATTTATCGGCTATTTCGCAAAGTTCCAACGAACTCGGTAACAACGCGTGATTAAGTATTATAAAAGCATCAGGTGCAATATGTTTTATAGTTTCTTGTAAATTAATGAAAGTTTCAGATATATCCAGCATTTTCAAGCCATAACGCTGCATCTTCATTAAATTGAAACAAAATGCGGTTACTAAAATTTTTTTATTGCCAATTTCGAGCAATATATACGGGTCAACCCATTTAGGATATTTTTCACTGTCTATCTCCACCACATTTGCGCACAACAGGTGAATATTGGCTTGATTAAAGCGCTTTGCGGTTTGCACCAAAAAATCGAATTGCTCATTATTGAATCCAAAGTCATTATTGCCGACAGCCACAACAATTTTAGCTTCCGGCAGTTGCTTTCGCAGTTCTAAATATGAATTAACGCACAAATTACGATCATAAATTCCTTTAAACAAGTCACCACAGTCGCAAATTAAAGTATTTTTACCATTTTTTGGTGCGCGCCTGATGATACCGCTGAACAAACAACAAAGTTTCCGCACTTCCTGATGGCAGTCGGTCAAAGCAAAAATATCAATATTATTATCTTTCATCATCATTTTTATCTTCGAGCAACAAAATACATTTATTTTAAATTTTATCAATAGAAAATTAAGTATAAATAAAATATGTTGATTAAAAATTTAATTAAAGGAATAACAAATGAAAAAGTATTTAATAATTTTATCGACAATTATAGCAGCGGCATGTGCTCAAGACCCGTATCGTCTGAAAATCAATAATAATATGGCAAACGAACATGGCAAAAGTATATATTTTCGTAGTAACTTACGTAGTTCTTATGCCGGACAAATACGCGGGGTTCTGAGTAAGAAGTTCGGAGAGAGCGGTATGAAAACGGCAACTTCTGCCGAAACCGCAGATTTTATCGGTATATTTGACATTGAAACTTTTTATGTCCAAAGGGATAATTATGAAAGTGCTACTTATTTCAAGTCACAAAATAACGAATTACCTTTATTTTCTTCCGCCGAAAATGATACCGCGATGGCTTATTCCGGAAATTCCGACATTATAGTTAATCACGATCAAACCTGTTTTACACTCAAAATAGGCCGTAAAGATTCCTCGTTTATATTATATTCATCATCATTTTGCGCCGGAGAGATTATGGAAACAGAAAACATTGTTCCATTGGCTATGGATATTTACGGAAAATACGGCAACTATCAATCAGCAGACGTAGGAGTGCAATGTTTTGATAATATAAACGGGAAAGTTTCGTGTGACACTGTTCACGATCGCCAGCAAGCTTTTATCAATTCATTATGGATAGACAAAGAAATAAGCAGTGATTAAAGCTTCAACAAGCGTTTTTTGGCAGCTTTAAACTCTTCATCAGACAGTAATTCATCTTTTTTCATTTGGCTTAGGCTAACGAGCAATTCCAGATCATTTTTCGGTAACGGTAACAGCTTTCGTAAAAAAAGAGTATACAAGACCATTAATAAAATATACAGAACAAAGAAACTGAAAAAATTAAACCACGGATTAATTCCGAAAAAATAAATTAAAGCGTATTCAAACAAACCTGATAAAACAGCCAAAGTCGCGTGTATCGGATGCAATATCATCAGCACCAACACCCACAATCCCAACATGATTGTGATGGAAAGCAATGAAACTGTAACCCCTAAAATTCCTCCGGAAAAAAGTGATGATAATGATGTTATCCACCCCATAGTCTACCCCCTGTCCTGTATTTTATACAAACAATATCCTCAAATCAACAGAAAAAACTTAACACAATATATTTTCTTGACAATACCGAAGAGAATAATTATGTTCTATGTATAACTTTTATTAGGAGTAATTAAATGAAAAAAGCAGAAAACGTTAAAGAGTTTGTGGAAAGAATTGACGCTTCTAAAAAGCTCAATCCTAAAGATTTATCGTCAGATCAAGATTTAAGTATTGCCATTATGAATCTTATTTCTATTGAGGAGCATTTGGTATTTTCTGGAGCAAAAACCGGTAAGACTTCTTATTACGATTTAATCAAAGAGATTAGAGAAACCCGTAAAAATCTGTTGCAAAAAATTATTCCTAGTTATGAAGGGGAAGTCTGGTGTATATCAAAACATTTGTTGGCAACCTCCATGCGCTTGATGGAAGTTGGCACAAAACAGCAATCTTTGGGTAAAGATGAAGAAGCGTATAAAATGTTCAATTCCGCATACGATATGTACTGTCTGTTTTGGGGTTTGAATATGGGAATGATGGAAACAAAAGACCTCAAATGGATTGAGCCGGATGTGGAAGAATTAAAGAAAATCACCATAAAAGCTAACGAGGCTTTACAAAGCTCGCAAATTGCAGAAGTTAAGCAACCTGAAAAAGTTGTTGCAGAAGAAGGCGGTGCTTTAGCTAAAATGAAGAATATCGTTCGTAAAGCAGTAAATTGCTGTATTGAGTAAAAAAAATGTTACGTGGATTATTAATTACCTTATTCGGTTTGGCAATCACATTTTTGGTTGCCTGTGAAGATAAAAACAGTGTTGCTTATTTAAGCAAGAGTGAAATTTATTTCTTTTATCAAACAACTTGTCCGCATTGTCATACGGCGGCTCAATATATCAAAGAAAAACATCCCAATCTTAAAATTAAGGGGTTAGATATACAAATGCCGGGCAATATGAAATTATTCAGACAGGCCGTTAAAGATTATAATATAAGTTCGGCAGCAGGTACTCCTCTTATAGGTATGGGTGATAAATATATTATGGGCTGGGGTGACGATAAAGAAAAAGTTTTCGAAGATTACGTAGAAGAATACGAGAAATAACAAAAAAGGGAGATAAACTCTCCCTTTTTTTGTTTAATACGGCGTAGTTAATCAGATGACATACGCTTACGTGAGGGTTTGTCTTCTTTTGGTTTTATTCCTTTGGCTTTTTTCTCTTTATACTTTATGGTATCAAATTTATTCTTTTGCTGCGGCGTCAGAATCGTGCGTATTTTTTCATCATTCTGGCGGTGAATATTTTCAATTTCGGAATAAGCTGACTTTATTATCTTCATCTGTTCGTCAATTTTTGCACTTTCTTCTTTAAGAATTTTTTGCAACAGAATCTTTTGATTATCGTTTAAGCGCAATTCTTTATCCCAATTTGTTCGCTCAACATTTTGTTTTTTCAATTTACGCAGGTCTTTGCTCTGCTTGTTTTGAATATTCTGAATTTCCCTACTGTAATCTATTTTAGTGGAAAGTCCTGCGGCAAATGATACAGAACATATTAACATTGCTGGTAACAAAATTAAAATAAACTTGCGTATCTTCATTGTAATTCCTCTCTTTCAAAAATATGATAATTATTTTATTTTAA
>JAFUXW010000235.1 GCA_017477035.1 Alphaproteobacteria bacterium
TGCCGAATACTGAAAAGATACAAGATTACAATGAAATTTTTACAGATGATAAGCTAAACATTAAAGCCAATGTTGTGGATTTTGCTCATTTTCAAAAGTGCCTATTTTACGCGGTTTTCCGAGAAAATGTTAAACAATGTGCCTTCTTTAACATTTTGGGATTTGATGAATAATTGTTTCAAAAATGCAACTATTGTTTAGAAAATTTGAAACTATTACTCAATGCGCTTTTTTTTGATGATAGTATATTTTTCTTGATTTTTAGTATTATAGATAATATAATATCCTTAAATATGTCAAAATACAATATAAGGATAATATAATGTCTTTTGTTTTGAAATCGCCGCAAGAAGTTATGCAAGATATTGCACTCCGAGCAAAAGCCAAACGTTTGGAACAAAATTTAACTCAGCAAGGGTTGTCTGTCCGTTCCGGTGTCAGTTTAGGTACAATTAAGCGTTTTGAACGATTTGGTGAGATTTCCCTGAAATCTCTGATTGATATTGCTTTGGCGCTGGGATGTATGGAAGATTTTGAAGAATTATTTAAGGTTAATCAAACTCCGACCAGCCTTTTTGGTATTAGTAACAATGATAAGCCACGCAAGAGAGGAACCATCAAATGAGATTGCATGTATTTTTGAATGCCTACGGGAATCGGCTGTTTGTCGGCGTGTTGGAAGAACGTGAAAAACGGATATATTTTGAATATGCGCCGGAGTTTCTTCGCTTAAACATACCTTTATCTCCGTTTATGTTACCATTGAAACAACAGGTTTTTGAGGATACGAAATATACCTTTGATGGTTTATTCGGCGTGTTTAACGATAGTTTGCCGGATGGTTGGGGTTGCCTTCTGCTGGATAGAAAATTGCAAAAGAAAGGTTTGAGTTATAACGCCATCACGCCGTTGCAACGTTTATCGTTAATCGGCTTAAATGCTATGGGCGCGTTGGAATATGAACCGGCAGACGAAACGGATAAAGAATTTTCCGGAGATATAGTGTTGGATGCTTTATCTATGGAAGCCGGAAAAATTTTGCAAGGCAACAGTTCGGAAGTTTTGGATACGCTTTTGAAGTTAAACGGCTCATCTGCCGGCGCTAGACCAAAAATTGTGGCTCTCGTTTCAAAGGACAAGAAAACCTTAATACACGGCAGTTTGGCGAAAGATAATTATGAACCGTGGCTGATAAAGTTTAATTCATCGCTTGATGATAAGGATATCGGTGCCAAAGAATACATTTATTCGCTGATGGCAAAAGATGCCGGAGTTGAAATGCCGGATACGTATTTGTTTCCATCAAAAAACAGTAGTGGACATTTCGGTGTTAAGCGTTTTGATCGCACGCTTGAGGGAAAGGTGCCTATCCATACGGCTTGCGGATTATTGCATGCGAGCCATCGTGTTTCTTCATTAGACTACACTTCGCTTTTGAAATTGACGGCAGTTTTAACCAAAGATGTGCGAGAAGTAGAAAAAATGGTGCGGTTGATGATTTTTAACGTCAAATCCGGTAATAAAGACGATCACAGCAAAAACTTTTCATTTATGCTTAACCAGGATAATGTTTGGAAAATAACGCCTGCCTACGATTTAACACCATCTGAGGGGATTAACGGCGAACAAACTTCTATGGTTAATGGTAAAGGTAAAGATATCACAACGGAAGACTTTATTAAGGTTGCCGTTCCGTTCGGGTTTGATGAGAAGAAAATACGTGAAATTGTATCACAAACGGAAGATGCTCTGTCCGGATATCAAAAATATGCAAAAGATATCGGCATAAAATGATTTTCAAGCAAATTTTATCAACAGGCGATTCGCGATAATTTTCCTTATTCTGGGACAAATTTTACCGATTTGCTTTTTGATTTGCGACCTTCTTTTTTTCGTGTGACCGGGAAAAAACGTGTGACCAGCGTGTGACCGGAGGAA
>JAFUXW010000236.1 GCA_017477035.1 Alphaproteobacteria bacterium
TTCGCTTTTTTCAAAAAATTGAATTCCATTTTTTATTCTTTTAATTCTTAAAAGTACAATATTTATCATAATAGAAATAATACAAGTCAAGACAAAGGGCAATAAATTTAGTTGGAAGCCAAATAGCATAAAAATAATTATTGATGATAGAAAATATGAAATGTACTTTAGAATATGAGCATAGCATACTGATATTAATCCCACAACTAAATTTTCTTTTATGTTATATTCATTTAGTATTAATAAGGAGAAAACCGTGCCAACATTTGAAATTGATTGCGATAAAGCAATTATTTCCTGAGATGCAACTACTGAATATATTACTGAAATAATTATATTTATAACAAATACTATTATTATACGTTTTTTTAATGGTCTAATATTTCGAGATTTAACAAACGCTAAAAACGAATTAAAGAATATTACATAGTTTAACATGAAATGTCGAAAAAATGGTTCTAATTCAATTATCATTTCAAGATCCAGTTTAATCCTTTCGTTAATTTATTAGTTTTATTATATCATTATTTTACTAAAAAAAGAAGAGGTTGACATAAAATCAACCTCAAACATTATGAATACACTAACTTCATTTAGTTATTATCCATGTCCACCGCGTAAAATCCACCAAATGTAATCCCACCAGCTCATTACTACACCTCCTTTGCATTGTTTTATTACAATACAAAGGTAGCATTTTCCGGTAAAAAAATCGCTTTGACGGCGTTGTCGGATTTTGTTGGAAAAATAAGAAAAGATAAAACACCCGCTCTAAGCAAAATGCTCAGAGCGGGTGTTTATAAATATTGATTAATTACTCTATGTTGTTTTTCACTTTATCTGCGTAGTAGTAGATAAATTCGGTAAGCGTCGGAACACCTTTATTGGGATTTACATATGCCATATAATGCTCATCAAGGGTTGTTATATCCGTAGTTTTCCACGCGTGATCAATTGCATTCTGCATTGCTCGCTCGACGCTTGAGGAAGTTTTGCCGTACTTTTTAGCCACCTCGTTACAAATATAAGTCTGCTCTTTGTGGCAAATCATCTCGATTGCATCACGCAGATAATTCCTGCCCTTAAAACGCGGACTGATACCGATTATATCAAGCTCCGTCGTGATTCTTTTAACCAACCGTTGATTATAATCTTCCTCAATGCGCTTCTTGATTGCCGGACTGCTCGTCGGAAAATTTGGATTCATATCCGGAATCTTCGAAATAATGCTCCTCAGAAAATTCACTACCATTTCGACGCTGTAATCAGCCTGGGATTTTACTATTATAAAATCCGCACCGGCATTTCTGACAATTGACTGAGTAATCTGACTGACATTGTTAGTCACAACCAAAATAAACGGCTTGACCTTCAGCATATAATCATCGAAATGCGTCAAATAATCTATTCCGTTGCCGCTTCCTTTTTGCAGTTCTAAATCAAGAACTACCGCGTTTGGCTTGAATTCCTCGGTAATCTTTAGCGCTTCTTTCGCATGTGCAGATGTTCCAATCAAAAAGACGTCGTCATACTGCTTGCATACCTGTTCATACTCCAAGCAAGTAGCTTCATCGTCTTCAATAACTAAAAGATCAATCCTCTTGGGCATATTCATCCCTCCCCAAGGTTATTATACAACACCTTTCTACATTTTCCAATCTTTTTCTACAATTTATTCCGATTTGTTCACTATTTTGTGTAAGATAAACTATAAATAGTATATTAATTTAGGTATTTTTAGGGGTGATTTATGTGAATTTTGGTGAATACATAAAAAGCAAAAGAATAAAAAAGAATATCACTCAGACAAAAGCTGCAAAAATGTTTGGAATTTCATTAAGCTATCTTTCCGGTATTGAACGCGGCCTTCGCCCGGCTCCGGCTGATGATGTAGTTGCTAAAATAGCTGATGTTCTTGAATTAAGCCGTAAAGAAAGATACAGATTATATGATCTTGCCGCAGAAAGCAAACAGCCGCCGGCTCTTGCCGACGACTTGGTAACATATATTTACCGCTATCCCGTAATCCGAGATATGCTGCGTTATTCTACGGAATGTAATATGACAGAAAAAGAATGGGAACGTGTTTTTGATTATGTTAAGAAAAACTATTTTTATTAATATATTTGTCTCCGCATATATACAGACATAAATCATTTCAATTGTATTAGATCATAAAATCGTATATTTAGACTTTTATGATTTATCTAAAAATATTAAGTCACCGATAGAAACAATAGATTTCCATCGGTGACTTGTTTCTGTTTATCAAAAGAACAAACATGGCTGATTTCATCTTTTAATCTCAAATAAAAATCAGCTGAAATCATGGTCTTAAATATGCATTTTATTATCAGTTTATTAAATACTGTTTATATTCTTTTAAAA
>JAFUXW010000237.1 GCA_017477035.1 Alphaproteobacteria bacterium
CAGTTGAATAATTTTAAGCTCATAAGAAAAAAATATTTTCCTGATTTACCTGCTTCTTTATCAGCTTCCGACGGAGCATTTTTAGGTGAAGATTTTTGTTGTGATATGGTGCGTTTGGGGGCTGCAATGTATGGGATTAATACGGCACCGTATCGCCCGAACCAAATGAAAAATATAATCACTTTAAAAGCACCGGTTTTGCAAATTGCTGATTTACCGAAAGGCGAATTTGTCGGTTATTCGGCTACCTATAGAGCGGCAGATAATCGCAAGCTTGCCATAATTTCCATCGGATACGGAGATGGTGTTCCGCGCTCTCTTTCAAATGTAGGGAAAGTTTTTTTCAAAAACGTCGGTAAAATGAAGGAAGCTCGCATTTTGGGACGGGTTTCAATGGACAATATTATATGCGATGTTACAGATATAGAAAGTGTTAAGGTTGGTGATTTCGGGTATTTAATATATGATGATTATACACTTGATGATATTGCCAGAGATGCCGGAACTATCAGCTATGAAGTGTTGTCTCGTATAGGTAAAAACACAAGATTTATCAGAGAATACAAAAAGTATTAAATAAAAATACAAAAACTTGTGTATCATTTGTTAAAAGCTGTTTAGTTTTTGTTTTGTGCGTATTATGCTAAAGCAGTTAGATTGTTATTTTAATTTTAGGGAAGGAAAAAATGAAAACTGTTACTCGTGTCAGTATTACTGAAGCTATATATGAAGAAATCGGCTTATCGCGCAAAGATTCAGGCGATGTATTGGATTTGATTATTGAAGAAATAAAATCGGAGCTGGCGTCAGGTAATGATGTAAAGATTTCTTCTTTCGGAACTTTCAGTTTACGTAAGAAAAATGCACGAGTTGGTCGCAATCCTAAAACAGGAGAGGAGGCTGAAATTACACCACGCACGGTTATTTCTTTCAGACCTTCGCAAATTTTAAGAAGAGCCGTTAATAAGTAAAAAGGAAAAACATGGTTGTCAATAAGTCAAAATCAGCGTTTAAAACTATTGCCGAGGTAGCAGAAGAACTTGGGGTTGCAACGCATGTTTTGCGCTTTTGGGAAACCAAGTTTAGTCAAATTAAACCAATGAAAGCTACCGGCGGCAGAAGGTATTATCGTCCTGATGATGTTGAAGTTTTAAAACTTATTCAGAATTTATTATATCAAAAGCGTTATACAATTGAAGGTGCTCAGCAACTTATAAAAGAAAAAGGACTTAAAAATTTGTTGGGCGGAAATGAAATTCAAAAAGATTTCTTTGAGGAGCCTTTGATAAATGATGATTTACCTGCACCGATTATTGAAGAGAAAGAAGAAAAAATATTTAATATCATAGAAGTAAAGAAAGCAATAGAAGAACTTAAAATCTTGAGAAAAAAGCTTTCTGAAATAAAATGAACCGGGAATAAACTCCGGTTCATTTTATTTCATATTTATTAGTTGCCTTGCAGAAAACCCCGTATTTATACGGGGATGAATGTTAAGGCGTTAGAATAACGCCGTTCCGCATTGAAAGTGCGGTCAAACCGTAAGGTTTGTAGCGTTAATAGTAACACCAGTTTACTGGTGGATATCTATTTAATCTTACTATCTCTTAGTAAATGATTTTGCATGAATATTATGATTACCAGATATGGTAAGAACATTTCTGAGCTTTCTTCCAACAGTGACCATATGTCTATAAAGCTACGCGGTAATTCGTTTACACCTTGATAATGTCTCCAATTGGCCGGAAAACGATCGGCAAATTTAGCAAATACCAATACGGTGCAAAATGTTGCTATAGACCAAGTTATGGTATTGAAGTGAAAAAAAGATATTATGAGATGCTTTGTGTATTTAACTGCTAAATACACAAGAGCACCGAAAATAATCAGTAAAACTGTTCCGTATATTATTTTTTCTGACAGTGGGTTGTTAGGATTTAAAAAGAAACGAGATTTAAACGGTGTAGTATCAGAATTAGTCAGGTGATGCTGAATACCGGCTTCGCGTAATAAAGCAGCTATTCCTAACATAAAATAAATAGTCCAACAAAGTATTTTATCTTTAAAATCTTTGCAAAAATAAAGCATTGTGATGAGCATTAGAGCGTAACCGAGGTAAGTTACAACATCAATAATTCGTCCATCGGTAGTAATGGTAAACTTTTGCTCAGGAAAGAATAGTAATACTACGGCAAGCAAAATTACCCACAAAACAGTATAAAAAACCGGAGTAAAAAAAGGTGAAATAAAAATTTTTTTCATTATACCAATCCTCAATATAAAAAAGACAATGTTAAATATATAACAAATATTTTCTTAAAAGAAAAGAGGAAAATATTTGAAGTATATTTTTAATAAAAATATTGTTTTAGTATTGGCTGTATTATTTATTACTTCATCATACAGTTTTGCACAATCAGCAGATATTGCCATGAAAGAGGACGCTGTCAAAGTTTCTGCTCAAGTTGCAACTTCAGAAGTAAAGGAAAAAATTGATTACGAAGCTGTTTATTCAAAGATTCCGGAAATTCGAGAGATAAATAAAAAATTTATCAGGCTCGCAAAGATGGTAAACCTGTTGATGATTTAATCAAAGAAAAACAAGAAGCAATAAAACGCATTAAAAGCGAGAGCAATAAATAGTATAGCAGTTATTCATGATCTTAAGTGAATATAGCTTATTAAATAAATACCACCGATTTGCTCCGGTGGTATTTATTTGAATAGTGAAATTTCATTCTTAATTGTTTGACGTAGCAGAGTTAGAGGCTTGATTTGGCATAAATTGAATTTCTTCAGCTTCAAGAGCTACAACATCACCTTGTTTATCAACTTCGGCAGCAATCCATACCAGAGTCGTCGGTGAATACATACTGGAATTCATTAAGTCATCATCAATTTCAACTGTCATCGTACCACTGTTATCTTGGAAAGTATACATTTCGTTACCAAGATTCTGAGTTAAATATCCTTGAATATAGACAGTGCTGTCATCTGCCATATTTTGAACATCAGAAACTTGGCTGATAGGTTTGTTTGAATTGTCAGAAGCAGAACTTGCTGCATTAACGGTAAAAGCACCGCACATTACGGCAAGAGCTGCCATTGCAGATAAAATTTTATTTTTCATTTTCTTATTCTCCTTAATAAAATATACGTTACTAACCTAATATACGTATGGTTTTAAAGCTTTCAAGGTGGTATGTTATAAATAGTAATAAAATGTGAAGTATAAGATAAAAAAAAATCTTCTTTTTTGAAAATTATCTTATATTATAGCCGCAGTTTAATAGGATGAAATAATGGATAATACAATTATTGATGAAAAAGCTGAACAAGAATATATCAGCAAGTTAATCGGCAAAGTTAAAGCCGCACAACAAAAATTTGCGACTTATTCGCAAGAACAGGTTGATGAAATTTTTCGTCGTGTAGCCCTTAAAGCTAGTTCTCTTCGTATTGATATGGCAAAAATGGCAGTAGAAGAAACGGGAATGGGGATTGCTGAAGATAAAGTTATTAAAAATCACTTTGCTTCGGAATATATCTATAATAAATATAAAAATGTCAAAACTTGCGGAGTTATTGAAGAAGATAAAGATAATGGCTTAATTAAGTTTGCCGAGCCGGTTGGCGTAATTGCCGGAGTTGTTCCGACAACAAATCCTACGTCTACTGTTATTTTTAAATCATTGATTACACTTAAAACTCGTAATGGTATTATCTTTTCTCCGCACCCGAGAGCAAAAAAATGCACTATCGA
Organism: Alphaproteobacteria bacterium; assembly: GCA_017477035.1. Lineage (GTDB taxonomy): Bacteria > Pseudomonadota > Alphaproteobacteria > RF32 > CAG-239 > RUG410. The sequence goes on from JAFUXW010000237.1 coordinate 3,764, forward strand.
AATGGCTCGCATTATATTGGAAGAAGCTGTTAAAGCGGGAGCACCGGAAGATATTATCTCTTGGGTTGATGAACCGACAATTTTACGCACTCAGTATTTAATGCAACAAGCTGATTTGATTTTGGCAACCGGAGGCCCTGGAATGGTTAAGTCTGCTTATTCTTCCGGCACACCGGCAATCGGCGTCGGACCTGGTAATACTCCGGCAGTGATTGATGAAACAGCAGACATTCAAATGGCAGTTAGCTCGATATTAATGTCTAAAACTTTTGATAATGGTATGATTTGCGCTTCAGAGCAATCTGTGATTATTGTTGATAGCATTTATGATGCCGTTAAAGCAGAATTTATTAAACGTGGCGCATATATTCTGAATGATAAAGAGCGCGCTAAAGTTGCTTCTACTATTATTCAAGATGGTAAAGTCAATGCTGCAATTGTCGGGCAAAAGGCAGCTAAAATAGCCGAAATGTCCGGAGTTAAAGTTGATGAAAATGCTAAAGTTTTAATCGGTGAAGTTTCTAAAATCGGTGCGGAAGAACCTTTCTCTTATGAAAAACTTTCTCCGTGCTTGGCAATGTATCACGCCAAGGATTTTGATGATGCTATGAATAAGGCTAAGCATCTGGTAGAGTTTGCCGGTAATGGTCATACTTCTATATTATATACAAATCCGCGCAATGATGAACGCATTAGGTTGTATGGTGATACAATGACTACAGGACGTGTAATGATTAACTGTCCGGCGGCACAGGGCGCAATTGGAGATATTTACAACTTTAGACTGGAACCGTCTTTGACTTTAGGATGCGGTTCTTGGGGACGCAATTCAGTTAGCGAAAACGTAGGAGTTAAACATTTGATGAATATTAAAACAGTAGCAAAACGTGAAGAAAATATGTTGTGGTTCAAAGTTCCGCCGAAAGTATATTTCAAGCCGGGATGTCTATCTTTAGCTTTGAAAGAACTCAAAGGTCGTAAAAAAGCATTTATCGTTACCGATAAAGCATTGTTTGATTTGGGATATACCAAGAAAGTTACAGATGTTTTGGATACACTTGATATTCAGTATAAAATTTTTAGCGATGTTAAGCCGGATCCTGATTTGACTACCATTAACAAAGCTCGTGATATGGTCGAAAGTTTTGAACCGGATATTTTACTCGCTTTAGGTGGCGGTTCCCCGATTGATGCTTGTAAAATTTTGTGGATTATGTATGAACATCCGGAACTCAAATTTGAAGACTTGGCCCGTCGCTTTATGGATATCAGAAAACGTATTTTCGAATTTCCGCAAATGGGGGTTAAGGCACAAATGGTTGCTATTCCGACTACTTCCGGAACAGGTTCTGAAGTTACTCCGTTCTCTATCATTACAGATGATAAGACCGGTGTTAAATATGCAATTGCTGATTATGCGTTGACGCCGTCTATGGCTATTGTTGATACCGATTTGGTATTGACCATGCCAAAGGGGTTGTGCGCAGCTTCCGGTATCGATGTTATGACACATGCTTTGGAATCGTATGTTTCTTGCATGGCTACCGATTATACCAGAGGTTTATCGGTAGAGTCCGGAAAATTAATTTATGAAAACTTGATTAAATCTTATGAAACAGGTGATGCAACAGCCAGAGAAAAAGTTCATCACGCTGCCACAATTGCTGGTATGGCGTTTGCCAATGCGTTTTTGGGTGTATGTCACTCTATGGCTCATAAATTGGGTGCTGCTTTCCACATTCCGCATGGTTTTGCCAATGCGTTACTTATTTGTCAGGTTATTCGTTATAATGCCAATGATTGTCCGGCGAAACAAGCTACATTTCCGCAATATCGTTTTCCGAATACCAAAGCTGCTTATGCCGCATTTGCCAGAGGTATAGGTTTAAGCGGTAAAACTGATGATGAGGCTGTAGATAATTTAATTAATGCTTTGCAAGAAATGAAAAAGCAATTAAATATTCCTCTCTCAATAAAAGATTGGGGAATTAGCCAAGAAGATTGGGAAGAAGCTATGAAAAAATTACCGGAATTGGCATTTGATGATCAATGCACCGGCGCAAACCCGCGCTATCCGTTGTTCAAAGAAATTGAACAAATGTATCGTTATGCTTATGATGGTGTAATTGATTTCAAGCTTTAATTCAAACTTAAGCGCAAAAAGAGGGATAAGAAAAATTATTCCTCTTTTTTTATATAAATAAGTTGACAAATTTTTGACAACGTGCTAACTTTATTGGCAGATAACTTATATATTAATTTTAATTTTTAAAAAATATGATGAACAAAGCAAAGTTTATGGAGCGTCTGAATAGCTTCAATGTTCCTGTGTGTGTAACGGTTAAGTATGCTCAAATCTATGAGAAGATGGAAAAAGCCGAAGCACTGAAC